>CAZQCL010000010.1:14911-25753 GCA_964592435.1 uncultured Oscillospiraceae bacterium | reverse complement strand
ATCCCCAGACCGCCGAGCAAAAGAAAAATCATTGAAATAGTCATATATCCTCCAACTTGTGAACAATCATTGTATAACGCGCAAATCTAACGTTTTCTGAAATAATTATTTCAATTCTATGTAAGCGCCCTGTTAATTTTATGTTAACATTTTTGATGTGTCAAGGGGCAGACTGGCATGGTGCAGAATAAAAACTCTGCACTTTGTACCTTTATATTGTCACTCAATTAGTATGGTATTCATACATGGGAAAATCAGATTATTAATCATGAAGGTGATTCCCGTGACAAAAGGCCACAAATTTAATGCCTTACTGGGGGCATTTACTAAAAAAGTGATTGACACTAGATTTCATAGATGATATTATATTCTTATAGGGCAAACGGTTGCACAGATAAGAAAGGAAGGTACCATTGAATACTACAATAAATGATATCGCAAAGAAAGCAAAGGTATCTCCATCGACTGTTTCAAGGGTGATTGCAAACAACCCGAGGATTAGCGCAGTGACCCGTGAAAGGGTGTTAAGGATAATTAAGGAAATGAATTACCACCCAAACATGATCGCGCGTTCTTTGGCGAAAAAGTCGACAAGAATAATTGGAGTTATTGTTACAGGCACAACTGAAAAGGCATTCCAGCACCCTACATTCCCTGAGCTATTAAGAGGCCTTGCATCAGTCGCTTATAAAAGCAAATACAAAATACTCATATCCAGTGTAAATAGTGCAAATGAAGAAAAACAGGTTATAAATGAGTTCACTCTAAGCGGTATAACAGATGGAATAATACTTATGTCATCAAGGGTCAAGAGCCCATCCATACCGCTGCTTTTAAAAGCTGATTTTCCTTTTGTTGTAGTCGGAAGACCAGAGAATGAATATGAAGTAAACTGGGTGGACAACGATAATTTTTTACTTGGGTATGAAATGACAAAGCATTTTATTGATATGGGCCATACAAAGATTGCATTTCTCGGTGTCTCACCTGAGTTTACGGTTACGGTAGATCGATTGAAGGGATATAAAAAGGCCTTGGAAGACAGCGGGATACCCTTTGATGATGAGATGGTTGTAGAGGGCAAATATGTAGATGATACAGGTTACGAGCTGATAAGAACACTTTTGGATAGAGGGAAAACTCCTGGCGGAGTTATTGCATGTGATGATTTGCTTGCTTTTGGGGCTATCAAATACTTGACCGAGAATGGGCTGAGAGTTCCTGAGGACATTGCTGTTGCCGGTTTTAATAATGTACCTCTGGCGGATTATTTCAATCCCCCGCTGACATCGGTGGACGTTAATTCTTTCAGCTTGGGCGCAAAGGCCTTTGATTTACTGCTTGCTAATATAAGCAGTGAATATAAGAGTATTGATAGGGCAATAGTTCCGGCTCAGCTATTTGCTCGCAAATCCACATTGAAGGCATAATTTTTTTATTTAGTGCAAACGATTGCACAAATTATGGGGTAAACACATGAAGAATGTAAAAAAATGCACTGAATATGACATGCATTTTGGAGGGGCTATGCGTTCAAGTGGAATTTTAATGCCTATTAGCTGTTTACCTTCTCCCTACGGCATTGGAAGCTTAGGGAAACAAGCATATGATTTTGTCGATTTTTTAAAAGACAGTGGCCAGCATTATTGGCAGATACTGCCCATTAGCCCTACGAGCTATGGCGATAGCCCGTATCAAAGCTTTTCAGCCTTTGCATATAACCCTTACTTCATTGATTTGGATATGCTAATCGAGGAAGAGCTTCTAAGCAAAGATGAAGTACAGAAAATTGATTGGGGGGAGGATAGAGGCTCTATTGATTATCTGCAGCTTTACAAGAAACGTAACACAGTTCTGGAGAAAGCAGTTTCTCGTATGGGCCCTGCTGAGAACGAGTATATAAAGTTTATGGCAGATAATGCTGAATGGCTGGAAGACTATGCTTTGTTCATGTCAATCAAAACAGAGAATGGTATGCATACATTTTATGACTGGCCGATAGAACTACGGGATCGGCAAAAGGGAGCACTGCTAGCTGGGAGAAAACGCCTTGACAGGCAAATCCATTTTTGGTGCGCAGTACAGTTTCTGTTTTTTAAGCAGTGGGATAAATTAAAAAAATACGCTAATGATAATGGCGTGTATATTATCGGAGACATACCGATATATGTATCTCCGGACTCATCGGATATTTGGGCAAATAGCGAGCTTTTTCAGATTGGCGCTAACAAAAATCTTACCGAAGTGGCAGGATGTCCGCCGGATGCTTTTTCCTTAACCGGACAGCTGTGGGGCAATCCTTTGTATGACTGGCCTTATCACCAAAAGACAGGATATTCATGGTGGGTGAAGCGCCTAAAGTATTCAAGCGAAATTTATGATGTGGTACGCATTGATCATTTTCGCGGCTTTTCTGAATATTATGCAATTTCGGCTCTTGATAAAACGGCTGAAAGAGGTAGCTGGCGAAAAGGCCCGGGAATTGATTTTATTCGCACAGTTAAAGAAAAACTGCCTGACATAGCAATTATCGCCGAGGATTTAGGCTTTATCACGGAGGATACTAAACAGCTTCTGGAAGAAAGCGGCTTTCCGGGCATGAAGGTGCTGCAGTTTGCTTTTGACTCCCGCGAAACGAGTGATTATCTTCCTCACAATTATATACGCAACAGTGTCGTTTATACAGGTACACATGACAATACAACTACCGAGGACTGGCAGTATTCCGCTCCGGCAAGGGATGTGGAGTTCGCAAGAGAGTATATCGGTACTCATAGGCATGATGAATTTACATATGGACTCATCCGTGCTGCCCTCAGCTCAGTGTGTGACACAGCCATCATCCCCATACAAGACTGGCTGCGACTGGGAAAGGAAGCGCGGATTAATACGCCCTCAACATTAGGCGGAAACTGGCTATGGCGAATGCAGGCAGACGCTATTACTGCGAAGCTGTGTGCAACGATACGCCGGTTCACCGAGATATATGGGCGTATTGTGAAAAGAATGTAGGATTCAGTAATCAAACAAATTGTGCGTCTTGCAACGCATAGTTTGATTAAATAAGTATAGTTGTAGGGGGATGAAACATGAAGAAGTTGTTAGTACTTATTCTCGTGGTGGCATCTATGTTCTCATTTGCAGGCTGCGGCACAAAGGTTGATGAGCAGAATAAACCGGATACTGCTGAAAAGCCAAAGGATTCAACAGCAGCTGTTGCACAAGTGGAGCCAACAGAGCCTGAAGAACCTGCAGAGCCTGTATTGGCTGATGAGATTTACTTCCTGAACTTTAAACCTGAAGTAACTGAAACTTATGAAAAGATCTTGGCGGACTTCGAAGCAGAAACTGGAATCCATGTAAAAATGGAAACTGCGGCCAGTGGTACATATGAAAGAGTTTTAACAGCGGAAGTGGCTAAAACAGATGCTCCAACCATATTCCAAATTAACGGTCCAATAGGATATGGCAACTGGAGCGACTATTGCCTTGACTTGAAAGACACCAAGCTTTATAGCTACTTAAGCGACAAAAGCCTTGCGGTAACCAAAGGTGATGGCGTTTATGGAATTCCCTATGCGGTTGAGGGCTATGGGATTATTTATAATGATGCCATTCTCAGAAAGTACTTTGCTTTATCGGATAAGGCGGTCACTATCTCCTCAGCAGCGGAAATCAAGGATTTTGCTACATTAAAGACTGTTGTTGAAGACATGACAGCAAAAAAAGATCAGCTTGGCATCAAGGGCGTATTTGCATCCACCTCTCTAAAACCCGGTGAGGATTGGAGATGGCAGACTCACCTGGCTAATGTACCATTCTTCTATGAATTTGATGAGGCTAAAGGATTTGATGACTCCGTTCTTGCCGGACTGGCAGCAGACGAAATTGAATTCAAGTACAGTAATAACTATAGAAACCTGTTTGACCTATATTTGAACAATTCCGGCACCGATAAAAAGCTGCTTGGGAGTAAATCCGTTGATGATTCCATGGCTGAAATGGCCTTAGGCCAGGTAGCTATGGTGCAGAACGGGAACTGGGCATGGGGTCAGATTGGCAATATCGAGGGGAATGTCGTTAATGCCGAGGATGTCAAATTCATGCCTCTATATACCGGCATGCCTGATGATCAGAAGCAAGGATTATGTGTAGGTACAGAGAATTTCTTCTCCATTAACAGCAAGGTTTCCAAAGAAAAGCAGGATGCTTCTATTTTGTTCCTGGAATGGTTATTCTCCACCGATAAGGGCAAAGCATATGTTGCAAAGGATCTGGGGTTCACTGCTCCCTTCAACACCTTTACGGATGCAGAGAAGCCGACGGACCCGCTGGCCAAGGATGTTGCCATTTGGATGGCTAAGGACGGCGTTACATCTGTACCATGGACCTTTGCCGCATTTCCCAGCCAGACATTTAAGGATGACTTTGGAGCAGCTTTACTTGAATATGCACAAGGCGGCAAGACCTGGGACGAGGTTGCGACTCTTGTAAAGGAAGGATGGAAGTCAGAGAAGGAAGCACTGGCAGCTGTCCAGTAAATATGGCAGAGCTATCTTTAATCAATTAAATTAGTGTACCACTTCGTACCTGCGGGTGCGGAGTGGCGTCACTATTTAAAATGTCGAGAAGGAAGATGGAGAATAGTCATGCAGAAATCACTCAAGAAATATTTTGCTGTTTTTGCATTGCCCACTGTACTGGCATTTACAGTGATGTACCTGGTACCCTTTATAATGGGTGTTGTTCTTTCATTTGCAAGGTTTAGAACTGTAAACAATATTACGGAGTGGGTCGGCTTTCGAAACTACATAAATGCATTCGCTCTCAACGATGATTTTTTGAATGCGCTTATATTTACTGTCAAGTTTACTATTGTATCGGTTATCACTATAAATCTATTCGCATTTATATTAGCCTCTCTTTTGACAAAGGGCATAAAAGGTACAAGTCTTTTTAGGACCGTATTTTTTATGCCCAATTTAATAGGCGGGATTGTACTCGGTTATGTATGGCAGTTTATTATCAACAGTATTTTGGTTAAGTACCAGTTGACCATTACCTCCGATCCCAGGTTTGGCTTTTGGGGCCTTGTTGTGTTGATGAACTGGCAGCTCGTAGGATATATGATGATTATCTATATCGCAGGAATTCAGAATATTCCGGAGGAATTGACCGACACAGCCCGTGTGGATGGTGCCGGTTCATTTCAGGTATTACGCCATATAACGATTCCAATGCTTATGCCTGCTATTACGATTTGCCTGTTTCTTACACTTACGAATTCATTTAAGCTTTTCGACCAAAATTTGGCATTGACTGCCGGCGCACCGTCAAGAAAAACTGCTATGCTGGCATTGGATATTTTTAATACATATTACTCAAGAAAAGGCTTTGAAGGCGTAGCTCAAGCTAAAGCTGTCATCTTTTCAATGCTGGTATCACTCATTGCATTAACACAGCTTGTTATTACAAGGCGCAGGGAGGTGGAATACTGATGAAGACAAGAAAAGATATTAGGGCTGTCCTGACATATATAGTGATGACGGTATTATCCCTGGCGGTTTTGGCTCCTATTGCGATTATTTTGCTGAATTCCTTTAAAGGGAGATTTTTCATAGCTGATAATCCATTTGCATTACCGGATGCCGATACATTTGTTGAACTTGATAATTATATAGGGGGAGTAGGGAAGATCGGCTTTTTGGAGTCATTTAAGTGGTCTTTAATCATTACAGTGCTTTCGGTGGTTACCGTCGTTCTGTTCACCGCTATGACCTCCTGGTACATTACAAGGGTTAAGAGCAAGTTCACAAGCGGGCTTTATTATTTATTCGTATTATCTATGATAGTACCTTTTCAGATGGTCATGTTCCCGATGTCATACGTTGCCAACAGATTAGACCTGGGTAATCCTCTGGGTATTGTCGTAGTGTACCTTGCATTCGGTGCCGGATTATCGGTATTTACATTCTCGGGATTCATAAAATCAATCCCGCTTGAAATGGAGGAAGCAGCTGTTATTGATGGCTGTCATCCGATTCAGACCTTCTTCAATATAGTTTTTCCGATTCTCAAGCCGACCTCGATTACAGTGGTGATCCTCAATACTATGTGGATTTGGAATGACTACCTGTTGCCGAGTCTGATACTGGACTCTACTAACAGGACAATACCGATTGCTGTTCAGTATTTGATGGGAGGATATGGATCAATTGATATGGGTGCTATGATGGCGATGCTGATATTGGCGATTGTTCCTATCATAGTTTTCTATTTGTCCTGCCAGAAGTATATTATAAAAGGTGTTATATCAGGTGCTGTCAAGGGATAGATATACAGCTCATAAATATTACATTTATATTACTAATTAAATTTACCCATATATTTTCCCTTGATGGTACGAAATGTATTACATAAAAATACCTGAGGAGGGAAAAGAATTATGAGTAGAAAATGGAAGGGGCTAATTTCGCTCTTAGTATGCTTAGCGCTATTGATGTCTTCGGCAACGGTAGTATTTGCCGGCAATAATAAGAATGGGCCCAAGAGTAACAATTCTTTTAATTCACTATTTAATTCAAAAGGCTTCAAGGATGTTAAGGAAAATCACTGGGCATTTTGGGATATCATGTGGATGTTTGAAAAAGGTATTATTGATGGTGTAGGCAATAATAACTTTAATCCGAGCGGTACGGTAACAAGAGCTGAATTTGCAAAAATGATGGTCAATACGCTCGACCTGAAGAAATACACTCCTCAGACGCCATCATTTCTGGATGTGGACAAGAAAAACTGGGCATATCCCTATGTTGAAGGTGCAAAAAACTATCTGACAGGTTGGAGAACCGCAAGCGGACATTACTATAAACCATCCCAGGCAGCTGTCAGGGAAGATATGGCAGTAGCTCTTGTTAAGGCATTTGGATATCAGAATGAAACTGTTGATGAGCGCAATCTCAATCAGTTTACCGATGCAGGACAAATAAACCCTGATCTTAGAAAATATGTAGCATTAGCTGTAAAGTACGGCCTGATGGAAGGTATGAATAAGAATGGGCAGAAAGCATTCAACGCCCAGGGGAATTTAACCCGTGCAGAGGCCGCCGTGCTGCTTCGTAGAGCATTTGTTGAAAAAGAGGAGAAAGTCACTTATGACGAAGACAAGGTTACATATGACGACGATGACGACGAGGATGATCCTGTAGTATATGAGAAGCCGGTGGTATCGGTGGGAAAAGAGAATGGCAGGGTTGTAGTCAGATGGAATAAGATCACTTCCGACCAGCTGAAAGGATATAGAGTCGTTATATCCAAAAAGGATTCAACACCAAGCTATCCGGATGACGGATACCTCTATTATATTACAAACACCAATAGGAATTATGCGGTGGTTGACAATAGCACAGCATATAAAGACGGCGATTTCGGCAGCTACCTGACAAAGGGTGAGAGGTACTACTTTAGTGTAACAGCTGTTTACGAGGATAAGAATGTTGCCGGAAATGCAGTGCGCTTCCAGTATGATGGCACTGATAATCCTGATTTATATGTTATGCCGAAAGTTAGTGCTTCTGAGGAAAATGGCAAGCTCGTCCTTAGATGGAATATGATTGATTCTGCTAAGTTAAAGAATTATAGAGTAGTGGCTTCCAAGGCCGATTCCACGCCGTCATACCCCGATGATGGATATTTACTCTCTATTTCAGATCCTAATAAGAATTTTGCGGTGATTGATAATAAAATTGCTTACACGGGCGGAGATTTTGATGGCTACTTTGTAAAAGGAGAAAGATACTACTTTAGTATAACCGCCGTGTATGAAGACAGGACTGTAGTCGGAAATGCCATTCGGGTACAGTATAAAGGTGAGGACAGCCCGGAATTATTCCCGGCACCAAAAGTAACTGCAGCATATGAAGATGATAAGCTTCTGGTGAAGTGGGATAAAATCGATTCGGACAGTCTAGTCGAATATAGGCTGGTGATATCTGAGAACAACGCGAATCCCGCTTACCCTGCTGATGGTTACTATGATGCGGCCTACAGCAAGGACACCACATCCGTGGGAATCGATGGGACTAAGGCATACACAAGCGGTGACTTCACAGCTTTAACCTATAAAACTGAGTATTATTTCAGCGTAACCGCAGTTTATGACAACAACAAATATGTTCCAGGCAATGCAGTGAAGGTACTCTACCTTATTTCTGCAGAGGAATAAAACGAATTTGAATTTTACTTTTAAATCTATTTTGTTATAATAGGAAGCGAGGCACTCCACGTCAATGAAACGGAGTGTCATCGCTTTTTATTTATGAGGGGGGCATAATGAATATTGATGTGGTAGGGGTACCTATAGATTTGGGATCAGACAGAAGGGGAGTTGACATGGGGCCTGCTGTAATACGTTATTCAGGGCTCATAAAGGCTATAAGGGCATTAAACATAAACTGCAGGGATCTGGGCGATATTACCGTTCCAGTGCCGGAGGATCGTGATGATAGGATAAATCATTCTCCAAAGCCCAAATTTTTAGATGAAATAACCAAGACAAATGAAATGTTGTTCCATAAGGTTGCAGGAATCCTAAATAAGGGCAATATACCGCTGGTTATCGGAGGAGATCACAGCATTGCTACCGGTACTATTTTGGGCGTTCAGAGTGTTGTGAAAAACATTGGTGTAATATGGCTGGATGCTCATGGCGATTTTAATACAGAGCATACAACATTGAGCGGTAACCTGCATGGGATGTCGCTGGCTGCCGCAACCGGAGCGGGCATGCGTGCGATGAGCAGTTTTAAGCCCAGCGACGTGGCCTTTGTCAATCCGGAAAAGGTAGTCATAATCGGCGCCAGGGATCTGGATCCCGAGGAAGCACAGCTGCTGCGAAAATCCCGCGTAACTGTATATACAATGGAGGACGTGGATATGTACGGTCTTCGGGCAGTAATGCAAAAGGCAATTGAAATTGTGGAGGAAGGGACGGAAGGCTTTCATCTGAGCTTTGATCTTGATGTTATAGCACCAACCGATGCTCCTGGTGTCGGGCTTCCTGTAAAGGGCGGACTGACATACAGGGAAGCTCACCTTGCTGTTCAGATGCTTGCTATGAGGGACAAGCTATGTTCCCTTGAATTTGTTGAGCTTAACCCGATAATGGACAATGCCAATTTAACTGGTGAGCTGGCGGTATCATTGATATGTACGGTACTGGGAAAGAGGGTTATGGGTTCGAAAATGGCTTGACATGTAGGATATAAGCCATACAATGGTATGTATGCTTGCGAAATAATGAGTGACTTATAAAAAAGGTGGAAAAATAAAAGCTATGGGCGGATTATTTGGTGTAGTATCAAAAGATGATTGTGTAATGGATTTATATTTTGGAACCGATTATCATTCACATCTCGGCACAAGCCGCGGTGGAATGGCTTTGTGGACCGGTGACGGGTTTTCAAGATTTATTCATAATATAGAAAATGTACAGTTTAGAGCAAAATTCGAGCCGGATCTGACCGAAATGGCAGGTAATATGGGTATCGGTTGTATCAGCGATATGGAAGCGCAACCGTTGACTGTATGCTCACATCATGGCCATTACGCTGTTACGACAGTAGGGCGTATTAATAATCTTAATTCATTAGTGAAAAAAGCATTTGCAAACAATTATATTCATTTTCTCGAAATGAGCAGGGGAAAGATTAATCCCACAGAGATGGTCGCAGCCCTTATAGACCGGGAAGACACTATTAGCGAAGGCATTATGAGAGCTCAACAGGAAATTGATGGTTCCTGCACAATGCTTGTTTTAAACAATGAAGGCATCTATGCCTCAAGGGATCGCTTCGGCAGAACACCGCTTGTCGTTGGCGAAAGAGAAGGTTCTTACTGTGTTTCATTTGAGTCGAGCGCATTGCCCAATTTGGGATATCATCTAAAATATGAACTGGGGCCGGGTGAGGTGGTTTTGCTGACACCTGATGGAATTGAGAAAATATCACCGGCACAGGATAAAATGAAGATATGTGCCTTCCTGTGGGTTTATTATGGGTATCCCACTTCCGCATATGAAGGCAAAAATGTAGAAATAATGCGTTACCGCAGCGGTGCGGCACTGGCACGAGATGACAAGCTTGAGCTGGATATGATTGCTGCCATACCGGATTCCGGTGTAGCGAATGCTATTGGCTATTCCAATGAATCAAGTGTGCCCTACGGCAGGCCTTTCGTAAAATACACCCCAACCTGGTCCAGGAGCTTTATGCCGCAGAAGCAGAGTGTACGCACCCTGGTCGCCAAAATGAAACTGATTCCTATACCTGAATTGGTCAAGGACAAGCGCATACTTTTTTGCGATGATTCTATCGTGAGGGGCACGCAATTGCGTGAAGCTACAGAGCTCCTTTATGGCTACCATGCAAAGGAAGTCCACATAAGGCCGGCATGTCCGCCCTTGCTGTTCGGTTGCAAATTTCTGAACTTCTCCAGATCCAGTTCTGAGATGGATTTGATTACGCGCAGGGTTATCACGAAATTAGAAGGCGAAAAAGTGAAAAGTGAGGATGCTCGTATCCTGGAAGAGTATAGTAATTTCGAAACAGAGAAGTATGGCTGCATGTTAAAATGCATAAAAGAGGAGCTAAATGCCTCCAGCCTTAAATATCAAAAGCTGGAGGATATGATTGGTGCCATAGGCCTTCCGGCGGACAAGGTATGTACCTACTGCTGGAATGGCAAAGGATAGGGTCAGAGGTCGGAAGCCGGAGACCAGAAGCCAGAAACCAGAACCCGGAAGCCAGAAGCCGGAGGCCAGAACCCGGAAGTTATAAGGCTCAA
>CAZQCL010000010.1:0-14811 GCA_964592435.1 uncultured Oscillospiraceae bacterium | reverse complement strand
CCAGAACCCGGAAGCCAGAAGCCGGAGGCCAGAACCCGGAAGTTATAAGGCTCAAGGTTCAATGATTAGGGCGTCTTCAGTCTACATCGGGCTGCAGATCCACAGGTGCCACCTCAAGCCTTTCGGGATGCTGTACAAATGTTCTGTAAAGCTTAAAAGCAGAGGCATAGTAGTGCCCGTCTACAGTTCTTTCATCGGTTACTACTTTCATGGAAATATATCTGCGATTAACAATGTTGTTGTTTGAATCAAGCTCTTTTTCTTTCATCTTTATACCAAAGGAAACAAAAAAGGAAGTTGTGCCGAAGTCGTACAGATGATGAAAGATGGGCTTGATTCCAAGAGAACCAAGGTCTGTTATAAAAAAGCTTGTATGGAAAGGGCTTAATTCATTAATGATACGAGGCATCAAGCCTACATAGTCCAGACACCTGATGACAAAAACAATGAATTTGACCAGCCAGCCGGGACAAATCATAATTAATCGTGCCAATTTATCTGTATCATTATTAGTATCAGGGACTTTGTTTTCTTCAATCAGCTTATTCATTTTATCGGCTACTTCAGATAGGGTGTCGGTTGGCTCGAATTTAAACTTTATAGTGGTTTCAGGGCTTTCGATAGTCAATTCTTTTTTTATTGCAAGAGAAACAAGAATTTCGTTACGGGCGTAAATCTTTTGACCTGCGATGAACCGGTTTAGTGCAGGCCTTAATGCTATGGTTCTTACCATGGCAGCTACCAGTACATGCAGCATGCTGATGTTAACATTTGTGTTTTTCCTTCTTTTTCTTATATAGGACTCTGTATGGCTGATTTCTATTCTGTCCTCAAAATAATTTTGGGAATCCACACGATATCGCATTATATATGGGATTATCTTATAAAAAGGATCTAGGGATCTAAGTCGTCTGCCATCATACCTATCACCAAAACGCCTTTTCTGCTTTGCCATCAAAATCCTCCTGTTTACTGTAGTTTTATAAGGCTCCATAAACAACACTGCGCAGTCTCGGTGCATGAAACTCTTCTAAGCTTGGTTGCAGCTGTTGCATATATGTTATAGTCAAGTCTTCTTTACGGTCAATCATCATCCAGGTCCCCGCTAATGATAGTTTAGCATTCGTTATTTTGCTTTGCAAATATAATTGGCTGCCGCTGCAAGATTATTGATAAGAAGGGAGCTGATGACGGCAAATGAAAGTCACTGTAAAAAGCCGGCAAAATGTAAGAATGTAAATACATGCAATCGTATTAAAAAATTATCATCAACTACGCTACCGGCAAAGATTACCTTACAAGCAAGCACTATTTTATCTGAATTGTCGCTTTAGTTCAAATGTAAATTTACTTCTGTCGCTTCTGTATTTTGCCAGAGAATATTCAACGGGCGTCCCGTTTTCCAAATAGACCACGCCTTCAAAATATTGAATCGGTGCACCCTTTGGGATATTCAACAATTTAGATTCAAAGTCGCCGGCAATAATTGACTCAAGGGATCTGGTAGCATTGGAAATTAACATGCCGCTTTCCTTTTCTATAATCTCATATATGGATTCCTTCTCAAGATCGTATGCCAGTAGCCCGGGACATACGCGGTAGGGGATATATGTGACAACAAAGACGATAGGTTCGTCATCTGCAAATCTCAGTCTGTTAAGCTTGATTACATCGTCGCCCTCGTTGATTTCAAGGATTTGCGACACCTTCTCGTCACTTTTGATTTTTTCCTTTGCCAGGATTTTTGTAGACGGCGTAAGTCCCTTCTTTTTCATCTCGTTATTGAAGCTGTCAAGGACAAGCAAAAAGTCCTGCACTATTTTTGGCTTTGATACGAAGGTTCCTTTTGCTTTAATCCTATAAAGATAGCCTTCTACAACCAGCTCGTTGATGGCCTGACGCACGGTGGGCCTGCTGATGCCAAAGTGTTGACTTATTTCAACCTCTGTTGGAATTGGTTCCTCTATATCTGTGTGTTCTTTTTTTATGTATTCCAGTAATATGGTTTTCAACTGATAGTAGAGAGGAATTGGTATACTCTTGTTCAGGGATTTGTTCCCGCTTAATAACATTTGTAAACCCCATTTCATGGTTTTTGATGCCGTATCATAGTCAATGCAGCGTGTTGCTGTTATTATGTTATTACATTATGTTGCTATTATTATACACTGTAAGCAAAAAAATGTCTATAGAGGTTTTATGAATATGCTTTGCAATGTAAAGTGTCAATTATTTATGGGGTCAGAAAACAGTTTATTGAATTAAACATACGCTTCCAGGCATATCATATCAATGAAGGGTGTGATATTGGATGCCAAGGGGTAAAGGCAGGGATATGTTCCTGGGAGGTAACACCTGCAGAGGTTTTTTTAGCTTCTATAATTACATCATCGGCGTGCAGGAGGCTGAGAGGATTTTTATTCTAAAAGGCGGCCCCGGAGTGGGGAAGAGCACTTTTATGAAAAAAGCTGCCGCTAAAGCGCTTGAGGCAGGCTACGATGTTGAAAACATGCACTGTTCCAGCGATAGCGACAGTCTTGATGGTATAGTGATACCCGAGCTTGGGATTGCCATGGTTGACGGTACCGCGCCTCATGTATTGGATCCCAAAAACCCCGGTGTTGTTGATGAAATCATTAATCTTGGGGAGTTTTGGGATGGTAGGGTTCTTCACAGGAACAAACAGACAATTTTGGACATAAAGGGCGAGATAAGCCAATACTATGCAAGAGCGTACAGGCATCTAGCGGCCGCATCGTACATATATGATGACAATATTGCATTGTATGCATCTGCTTTGGACGAAGCAAAGGTCAATATAGCTATAGCAGAATGGATAAATGAAATGTTTGACCTACGTGGGCCTGCCGCGAAGCTTGGTAAGCATAGACATCTGTTTGCAAGCGCAATCACGCCGGATGGGCTAAAAAACTATCTTGATGGGCTAATGATAGCAGACAATATATACATTGTGACCGGCTCTCCCTGGGCAAGAACACAAATGGTACTTGAATTTGTTTTAAAAAATGCTTTGATAAGAGGCTATTCGGTGGAGGCTTATTATTGCGCTTTTAATCCCTCCAAAACGGAGCATCTTATCATACCGGAGCTAAATATAGCGGTTACTACGGTTAATGACTATCACACTACAGATGCATGTACATTAAGGAAAATAGATTTTACTGAAATGCTGGATGATGAAATTGCAGCTAAGAACAGAAGTGAGATGGACTATAACCGGCTCGTGTTTGAGAATGTACTGAACAAGGCGGTTGAGTTGATGCATCATGCAAAGCAGCTGCATGACGAGCTGGAGGCATACTACATCCCGGCTATGGATTTTGCAGCAGTACAGCAAAAGTGGGAAACGATCATGGAAAGAATCCTGGATATATAAAGCGTATTATTTAAAAGTGGGTTGAAGTAAGGGGGTTTAGTTTCAATCGCTTTTAGTCACAGAGGAGATTAATTCGGCCGCGACTCTGGCATTTTCTCTGGCCTTCTCTTTTAATGAAGGGATGGATTCTTCAAGCTGTCGACTGATAGCTTCACGGTTTTGCCATACATTTTCCAATAATTCAACAAGATAATCGTAATCCAGGGAGCGTACATCACCAGCCGACGGTTGGTCAATGCAGTCCAAAAAGCCCTGGATCTTCGGATCATATACCAGACCTACCATAGGCACGGCTGCAACAGCTGCAAACACTAATGCATGAAGCCTCATTCCCAAGACCATATAAGTTTCTGAGATTAAATCAAGGGTTCGGACAATATCCAGTCTTTCCTTGACAATGTAGCTTTGGCTTTTCATCTTTGCAGCGACATTTTCCAATATCGGGACATCATTGGGATGCTGCATTGGGAAGAATACCGGATAAGCGCCGTATTTTGATGCCATGTGATCGACAGCCTGTGCAATGACGGATTCATACTTTTCATGCTCTACCTTTTCATGACCCGGATATTTTCTTAGTGAGATTCCCAGCAAGGGCTTCTTGTTTTGAATACCCAATTGACTCAAAATCCCTGTTTCAGTGTTGCCGCAGCTGTCAGTAATAGTCAGGGCGGCATCCGAAGTCAAGAGAATCCGGGGTTTAGCAATATCAAGCTTCTTGAGCTCTTCAAAGGAAAGCTTCTCTCTAAGAGTTATTACATCCACCCGGTCAAGTATTTTCTTTGTTAGCATCCTATTTGTAGGGTTTTTAAGCGGGCCGATGCCGTTGGCATAGAACATTACCTTAAGGTGCAGTATTTTGGCCAGCCATACCGTGCTCAGATAATAGAAAAGGGAACGCGTGCTGGTATTATCCTGGAGAAGATTACCTCCTCCATAAATAAATACCTTGGAATTTTTCATTGCCCGGTAGATGCGCAGCATATTAATCCTGCTTATTGAGGCTACATTAAAATCCTTTGACGTACCAATTGGGATTTTGGTTAAGATCATTAACCGTATATCGGGCTTAAATCGCTTCAGATCATTGATGATTGACATCAAAAGGGCGTCGTCACCGATGTTCCTAAAGCCGTAATAGCCTGATATAATTGCATCATAGAGCTTTTGACCTTTATCAAGTGACTCTTGTTTCTCAAGTATACTTGTATAGATGGCGCTCTGGGTCCTTGCCATACTCTCCACGGAAAAATCACTAATTGCCTTCTCATACAGTCTTTCGCCCATAATGTGCCTTTTTTCTTCATCCTCTGCAAGCTCCAGAATAAGCTCCGAAAAACGGTCATAATCGCCGGGCTCAAACAAGTATCCATTCTTGCCGTTTTCAATCAGAGCCGGTATGCCACCCACACGTGTACTGATGGTTGCCTTTTTGAATTTTGCACCTTCCAGTATTGAATAGGGAAAGCTCTCACTTACGGAGGTCAGCACACTTATATCGATGCTGCTCATAAGTTCGTTCGGGTCATCGAGCCAGCCAAGAAAATACACTGTGTCACTTAATCCAAGTGCAGAGGTTAGCGACTCAAGCTGTTTTCTGTCTTCGCCATCGCCGCCGATAAGGAATTTCACCTTAGGGTTTTTATCCATGACAAGGCGCGCCGTCCGGACTATGGTTTCTATGTTCTTAACAGGATAAAGCCTTGCGGCTATACCGACTATTACGTCGTCCTCCGCTATTTTCAGGCTATACTTCTCGATGAGATTCTGCCTTGAATACTGGGCTGTCGGGACAGAGAAATCCATTCCATTGTAGAGAACATAAATATTAAGGGGGTCGAATTTCCTGTCGATAAGCATTTCACGAAAATTATCCGAAACTCCAATGTGGTTTTGCATAAAACGTAATGCAATAGTATTAATAAAACCGATTGTCATTCGTTTAGGTAAACTGTGCATATAATCCAGGCGGTAATCGCTGTGAACTGTTGTGACAGTAGGGATGCCTGCCTTACGCCTCGCCAATAGGGAAAACATATTAGCTTTCGCACCGTGGGAATGAACTATATCATATCCGCCCCCGCGAATAATTTCGGTCACCTTTTTTATATCTGAAAAAATATTTCTTGATTTAATAACCGAAACATCAATGCCCATAGCACGGGCATCATCGGCAAAAATACCGGGCCGCAGACTAATGAGTTTGACTTCCATGTGACGTGACAACTCTTTTAGAAGGTATAATACGTGTGTCTTTGCACCTCCTGTGTCACCACCGCCGATTATATGTACTATTCTCATTCCGGACCTCCTGATTGGGCATTTCGCGATGTAACATGTCTTCGCAATCATACTAGGACATTGCTCACTGCTCAGCGCTATTTTTATTAATCCTCCTCGAGGCAATAGCACGGCAGGCTTTCTCAAACTGCTCGGAAAGAAGCTGTACATCGCTGTCGGGAACATAGCTGAAGGATTGCGGAAGGGCAGAGCCTGTAGCTATCGCCTGCAGCTTTTCATATATCGCTTCATTACCGGTTATGATACAATCTGCTCCAAGTATTACCCGGTGCTCCAATTTCTCTTCATAACGTTCCTTTATTCCCTTTATGTTGCTTTGTGCAGGTCTACATATATCGGCCACCCATGGCATGGACGGATGCTTTTTCTTCAGCCGCAGGCCTATAAGATGTGCACTGGATGGAGGCGACAAGGTATAAATAAGATCCACACCATTATTTTTTGCCATACGGATGGCTTTTCTTAAGGCAAACAGCTCCCAGAGCCGTTCTTCATCCGGAATCAGCAATGACGAAAGGCCTTTCCCGGCATAATAAAGGAATCGCGGCAGGTTTTCAGGTTCCCAGGGACTTGTCCTAATAATATCAATATCCTTGGGAACCGTAATTTCAGGGTCGGTCTCGCATTTTGCCCGCGATGCCCGAGTAAGTACAATCGGATCCCAGCCACAGCTGGATAGCTGTCTTACAAACTCGGCGGATCTTTTTGACGCTGCATCATTCACCGGCGGGAAGGAGTATGCGACCATCAATACCTTTTTCATATCTATTTATTCTCGCTGCTCTCTTCTGGTTTGTAGGGAAACATTTTGCTCAACACTTTTATAAACAAATAAAAAAGAATGAGAACCAAAAAAACACCCATTATCCCAACAACAGAAACAAATAATCCTTTTTGCAAATCCGATCCGTTAATTAAAGACTCAAACATTGAATATATCCTCCTTACTAAGTCTTGTATACTGCAAATATAGCTGTCAGCGAACCAGTACCGGTACCAGTGCAAGAATGAGACCGCCGGCTATAATAGAGCCTAGTTGGCCGGAAACGTTAGCACTCACGGCCTGCATCAACACGAAATTTGTTGGATCTTCCTTTTGAGCCATTCTCTGAATAACGCGGGCTGACATCGGAAATGCCGATATCCCAGCTGCTCCGATCATTGGATTGAATTTATTACCTTCCTTACGGAATAGATTGAGGAATTTAGCAAATAGTACACCGCCGGCTGTATCAAATATAAATGCCACAAGACCCAGAAGAAGAATCAGCAGAGTTGCCGGCTGGAGAAAATCGTCTGCCAGCATGGTTGAACCTATGGTTATGCCCAACAGCAGTGTAACAATGTTGGTTAACTCGTTCTGAGCCGCCTGAGAAAGTCTTTCAAGCACTCCGCATTCCCTGATGAGATTTCCGAACATCAGCGAACCTACAAGGGGTACACTGATTGGGGCTACCAGGCCTGCAATGATTGTAACTGCGATTGGGAATGCAATCAACACTGCCTTGGAAACTTTCTCTTCCTTGTATTCCATCCTGATCAGACGCTCTTTTCTGGTGGTCAGGAGCTTTATTACAGGAGGTTGAATAATCGGGACAAGTGACATGTATGAATAGGCCGCCACGGATATTGGGGCGAAATACTCCTTTGCAAACTGGCTGGCGACATAGATGGCGGTCGGACCGTCAGCAGCACCTATGATACCAATGGCTGCTGCGGGCTTTATATCAAAGCCGATTGCCATAGCTACCAGCATTGTGGCAAATATACCAAACTGTGCAGCAGCGCCGAAGAAAATCATAACCGGATTCTTAAAAAGAGGGGTAAAATCAATCATGGCACCTACACCAACAAATATCAGTACCGGAAACAACTCAGTAAGAATACCTGACTGAAGAAGTATTTCAAGGAAACCGGGCTCAAATTTAAAAGCCTGTCCATTTTCAAATACATAATTCAGCTTATCTTCAAACAAACTCCTTGCTTCAGGGTTGTTTTGAACAAATTGTGTTACGAAAGGGTCTATTACTTTAGGGGTCGCATACTTCACTACCGCTTGGGGAAGGTTGACCAGAATTGCACCAAATCCGATCGGAAGAAGCAGCATCGGTTCATAATTTTTCTTAATCGCTAGAATAATTAATGTCAGACCAACCAGGTACATGACAATCATTCGGATATTGAAATCCGAAAAACCTGCAAAAAATTGCTCCATGATATCTCTCCTGTAGGCTACATAATATGGGAATAAGTGCATAACACCTTATTACCACTCTATAGTATAACGAATAGTTGGATATTAATCAATTATAAAAAAATTTGCCTGCCTTTATTCATGATATATGGAGGAAAACATGTTTAATTGTGGAATTATTACTATTGTAGGATTATTTTAGTATCCATGAGATGCGGGAGGAAGCAAATATGATCAGAGTAGGAACTGCAGGGTACTCCTATGTGGACTGGGTTGGACCATTTTATCCGGAAGGCACGAAATCGGCTGGGATGCTGGAATACTATGCCAGCTATTTTAATTTCGTCGAAGTAAATTCTACATATTATCATATGCCGGGTCTTAAATTATTTGAAGGTATGGATAACAAGACACCATCAGATTTCAAATTTGCTGTTAAGCTGTTCAAAGGTTTCACCCATGAGAGAAATTTAGGGCGGGAGGAAGCAAAAAAATTTACATATTCACTCTTCCCAATTACCCAAAATGGGAAATTAGCCTGTCTACTGGCACAATTTCCTTATTCATTTCATTATAACAATGAAAATTTGGACTATTTAAAAGCTTTGAAACAAAGCTTTCAGGAGCATGAGCTTTCTGTCGAGTTCAGGAATAGAGAGTGGATCAGAAATGATGTCTTCGAGCTGCTCAGGCGAGAGGAAATGGGTTTTGTATGTGTTGACGAGCCAAGAATACGCGGCTTGATAGGCACTGTTGTCGCAATAACTTCAAAAGTTGCCTATCTGAGGCTCCATGGACGAAATGCACAGATGTGGTATGCAGGTCAGGGCTCTGAGAGGTATGATTATCTTTACGGCAGCAGCGAGCTGCTGGAGTGGATAAACAGGCTAAGGGATATGGAGGATAATTCAGGTGTAACGCTGGTATCTTTCAATAACCACCCAAAGGGAAAGGCAATAGAGAATGCCAAAGCACTTATAGGATATCTGGGACAGGTGTGAGTGGGGTGTGACTATATGAAGCTGATGACCGGCGACGGTGTTGTTTTTTTGCGGCCGATGGAAGAGAGCTTGCTGCAAGAGGCTACAATGCTATATAAGAGCAGTATAGGGTATGTGACCGGACTTAAGGAAGCTGCATCTGCCCGGCAAATACGAGATACACTGTTTAGTAACCATCCGAGCTCCGATGAATTCAGCTCTGGCATTTTTATTAGTTGTGATAACACTCCCGGCATGCAATTTGTCGGCCTGGTTACGGGCTTGGTGCGCGGGAACAAGATTTGGCTGAAGCTTCTTGCTATTTTACCACAGTTCCAAAGGAGGGGCATCGGCACAAGGACTGCTAAATTGATATTAGAGTATTGCAGGAAATACTGGGGCGTCACAGAGGCATTTTTATCAGTCGCGCAGGAAAATGGTGTGGGACTCCGTTTTTGGTCTAGTCAGGGCTTTTTAGCGACTATAAGCTTTAAAAAAGCATTACTCGAAGAAGAAATCAAACAAAAAGTAATAATTATGAATAAAAAATGCATATAAAAGCATTATTTTTCGTCAGTTTGACAAAGTTTTACTTAATGGATATAATAGCCTTACAACGTTATGGATTGGCCAAAAAACCTGACTTAAGAGGAGTCACCCGTCAGCTGACTTCGGTAGCTGAATATAGGAGGACGCAATGTCTGTTTTGAGAAAACTGTTATTATCCTTATCCGTTGTAATAGTCTTATTACTTCTATTTTCTTGCAATGTATTCGCAGCAGCTGAACAGATAGGTATTGTAACGGGTGATGTTGTCAATTTCAGGGCGAGTCCGAACACTTCCTCAAAAATCATAAACCAGCTTGTAGAAGGAACTAAGGTAACCGTTACATCCAGCGAAGGTGACTGGTATCAGGTGACCTACAGTGATGCTTCCGGCTGGATTAACAGTAATTATGTGGCTGTACGCGATGCTCAGATTTCTGCCGGTGTTGTTTCCGGCAGTGTGGTCAATGTCAGAAGCAAGCCTACTACATCGTCTGAAGTGCTTACAAAACTGGAAAGAGGAGCTGCGGTAGAAATATTTGAAAAGTCAGGCGACTGGTATCGTATCTCCATTGGTGAGGAACGGTACGGCTGGATGCATAGTGATTATGTGACAATCAGGGAAGAGAGGGTATCCAGAGGAGCAGACGATACACAGCTGAGCGCAGATACCGATATTAGGCAGCAAATCGTTGACTATTCTAAAAAGCTGCAGGGCATCAGATATGTTTATGGAGGCTCCACAACTAAAGGCTTTGATTGCTCCGGATTTGTCAGCTATGTTTTTAAAAAATTTGGAATAACACTGGACAGAACCTCCAGAGGCATGGGAAAAGGTGGGGCTACGGTCAAAAAGGCAGATCTGCAGCCGGGTGATTTGGTATTCTTCGACACAAACGGAGGACTCAACGGGATCAACCATGTGGGCATTTATATAGGAAGTAATAAATTCATTCATGCATCTTCATATCTTAAAAGAAGGGTTACCATCAGCAGCCTAAGCGACAAGTATTACACCAAGGCATACATGTGCGCCAGAGATTATCTTAGCAAGTAAGCCTGCAAGCACTTTACTTAGAATAATTCTGTAAACCTTCTTACCTATTTACAAAATATTCCATATACTATATAATAAATGCAAAAAGGTGTCGGCATGAGTATTATTTACAGGCGCCCAATTGTATCCTTTTGCATTATGATGATTACAGGTATCATAACAGCCTTTGTGTCTAATTCGATTTTTGTGACAGCAAGTATGTTCCTGTTGCTTTTGGTCTGTTTATACGTTTTCGCGAAAAATAACAATGGCAGTATTTTTGTGTCTGCAGGCATGCTCATCTTTTTTCTTTTGGGGTCTCTGGAATTCCTTGTTATAGACAATATTCAGCTACAAAGCTTTGCTGAATATGAGGGAAGGGAGGTAGCCATCAGAGGGTTTATTACATCCGAACCGGATATCAAAAGCAATAAGGCGACATATATTGTTAAGGCTGTGGCCTTACGGCCGGGATACAGGGGAGAATTCAAACCGATAAAGGGTAAAATCCTGCTGACTACCTTACTCAATGCTGATAATACAATATTGGACTATGGACGGGAGCTAATCCTTGAAGGGCAGCTAACACAGCCCCAAGGGGTCAGAAATCCGGGAGGGTTTGATTACAGACGGTATTTGGCGCAAAAGGGCGTCGGAGCTTCAGTTTTTGCTTACCCATATGCCATTGAAACATGCGAGGGAAGAAGTGGATTTTTCCTAATAAGAGCAGGGATGCACATGCGCGATCGTATCGTCCATGTGATTAACAAAAGCCTGCCAGGCCAGCAGGCAGGACTGCTGAACGGCATGCTGATTGGATATAGGGAAGGACTATCACAGGAGGTACAGGAAGCGTTTAGTGACGCGGGATTAACCCATATTATGGCGGTATCGGGTGCCAATGTGGCTTTTCTGATATTGCCCCTGTCCTTTCTTTTCAAGCTTTTAAGGTGCGGTAAAAAGTTGTCAAACCTATTAACCATTGCTTTTCTTATACTCTTTGTATTTATCACAGGCTTTGAACCTTCCGTCCTCCGAGCTGTTCTCATGGCAGGTGTTATCCTGCTTTCGCAAGTGCTATACAGAAAATCTGATACTTACGCGGCTATTGCTTTCTCCTGCATCCTTCTTCTTGCAATAAGCCCATGCATGCTATTCAACATAGGCTTTCAGCTTTCCTATGCAGCGACTCTTGGTATCGTTATGCTCTACAAGAATATTAAGCAGCTTATTACTTGCAAGCTTATTCCGGACAAAGTGGCACAGGTCATTGCTGCTACGCTGTCGGCTCAGATGGGGGTGCTTCCACTAACCCTTATCCATTTTAACAAGCTATCTCTCATATCGCTCATATCAAACATATTGGCAGCCCCTATGCTGGAGCTGATAACCATACTGGGCATGCTGATGGCAATTCTGGGACAGTTCAGCCTTTTTCTTTCAACCTTCATAGGATATCTAAATAATATCTTTTTGAGCGCTATTTTATATATAACTAAATGGTCGTCAGACATATCCTTCGCAACGGTAAGGGCAGTTACTCCTTCTTTTATTTTGGTGGCAGGCTATTACCTGGTAATATGGTTTCTTTTCTGGTATAAGCCTCTTAAGGGTATTTCTCTTAGGCTGCGGCATGGGGCAGTGGTGCTCTCCTTTATGGCGTTCTTTGTTTTGGCAGGGAGCTTACGACCTGCCCGCATGGATATTATTTTTCTCGATGTAGGACAAGGAGATTCTGCATTTATAAGAACATGCACCGGGAAAACAGTATTATTAGATGGCGGTGGCAGCTCCAATCCAAACAACATTTCAAAAACCGGAGAAAGGGTTGTTATCCCCTTTCTGCTCGACAGTGGTATTATCAGCCTTGATGCAGTCATTGCAAGCCATCCTCATTCCGATCACATTCAGGGATTGAATGATGTTCTGAGGGAAATTCAGACAAAAAGGCTCATTATTCCTTCCATAAAGGAAGATGCAGGATTCGAAGAGCTACTGCTTACAGCTGCCTCAAAAGGTGTGTCGGTTAGCAGATGCTCTGAAGGTGATAGGATTATGCTTGATGACAAAACTGTCATGTATGTGCTGAACCCGCCACCTGACTGGCCCGCAGATGAGGAGTCTTTCAATAATGCCTCACTCGTGTTAAAATTATGCTATGGGCACACATCGTTCCTGTTTACAGGCGATGTGGAAGCTGGGATGGAAGAAAGAATGGTTACCGGTACCGCAGAAGATAGCATTACTGGAATAGACGTTGAAAAAAGGAATACTGCAAAGGCCGGCAGTATAGAAGCCGGTGTTTCGTTACTGGATGCGGATGTTCTGAAAATAGCCCATCACGGTTCTCCTTATTCCAGCGGGAAAGCCTTTTTAGATGCGGTAGATCCCCAGGTCGCTATTATCAGTGTCGGCAGGAATAATTTTGGGCATCCCTCGCAGGAAGTACTGCAATTACTGGAGGAAAGTAATGTGGAATGCTTAAGAACGGATGAATGCGGAGCGTTAATACTCAGAAGTGACGGCAGTTCTATAAAAATCAGGCGGACTGTATCAGGAAAGTGAGATGAAGGTCCTTGGCGGCAAAAGAAAGTTATGGGCTCAATGAAAAGCAGTTGTGGAAATCCATAAGAAACAAAGATATCGGATGCCTCTACCTTTTCTATGGGCCTGAGGAATATCTTAAAAGGAATTATACCGAGCAGATTGAAAAGGCCCTCCTGACGGAGGAGTCCCTTTTGATGAATAAGGTTGTGCTGGAAGGTAAGGTAACGCCATCCGCAATAATTGATAATTGTCAGACGCTGCCGCTGTTTTCCGACAGAAGGGTTGTCATTGTAAAAAACTCCGGCCTATTTAAAGGAAGCAAAAAAGCAAGGGATGGGGGAAAAAACATAGAGGATTTAGATATCAAGGCAAAGGGCTCTCGTAGAAGGAAGAGCGATGAGCTTGCCGCTTTTTTGCAGGAGCTGCCAAAGCATGTATGCCTGATATTTTTGGAAACGGAAATCGACAGAAGGATTAAGTATTTTGATTTAATTAAAACAAATGGGTTGATTGTTGAGTTTAGTTATAAAAAATCTGATGAATTAACAAAGTGGGTCATAAAAAGGGTTGCAGAGCTGGGACATGAAACCGATCCGAGAACGGCAGCGATGATTGTTGAATATTGTGAAGTCGGCATGGATGATATCCTCAATGAGATTATAAAGCTTTGCTCTTATGTAGGTGACAGGCGGAGGATTACTGGGTCAGATGTAGAAAAGGTGTGTACAAAATCGGTTAAAAGCAGGGTATTTGACCTGACTGACGCAATCGGGGCAAAGCAGACAGCAAAAGCTCTGGCTCTCCTAAATGACATGGAGGTTATAAGAGAACCCCTGCCAAAGGTAATGTATATGATAAACCGGCAATTCAGGCAGTTGGTACAGGTAAAGCTAATGCTCAAGGACGGGGATAGCCAAGCTCAGGTTGCGTCCCACTTGAAATTACACCCCTATGTTGCGGGAAAGCTCATTAGGCAGGTTAAAAGCTTCTCACAGGAGAAGCTGGAACAAGCCATATCAACAGGACTTGAGCTGGATCTTGCCATAAAGACGGGCAGACTGGACAGCAAGGCAGCAGTAGAGCTTATGATAATAGGCCTTTCCACATAAGAACTACAATAATTAGCAGTGTAGCACATCTGTATCCCTATGCTTCATAAGCATAAAACAAATCCGGTGAGCAACTTTTTACGTTCATCCACTTGATAAATAAATCAATACTTCATTTTACTTGGATCCCATCCCAACAATTGACATGGAGCAAAATAAAAAAGCCCGCCCATCGGTGTGATTAGTTCGATGCTCGCGCTTTTTATGCACATAAAGAGTAATTAAAAATAATCTAGTTACCAGTTGCGTCGGCTGCGTTGTTTGCTACATTAAAAGCCTTTGCCAGCTTTGATTTTTTTCTCGCAGCGGTGTTTTTGTGAAGTATGTGTTTAGCAGCGGCCTGGTCTATAGCTTTTGTGGTGCTGCTTAAAACTGAAGAAGCAGATGAACTATTTGATACAATTGCTTCGTTGCATTTCTTTATAGAAGTCTTCAAAGCAGACTTTTTTGATGTATTCATCAGTGTCTTTTTCTTTGCTGTCGCAACTCTTTTTATAGATGATTTGATATTGGGCAAACTTTTCACCTCCTGCGATTATATTGGCATATTTAACAACAGATATTCTACCATGAACCATTTCAAAAAGCAAGGCTCGAATAAAAAAGTCCGCCAAGCGTGATGTCCTAAAGCCTCCGCTATTTTTAACTGTTTGACAATCCATATTCTTTCACATATTATTTAATTGCATATTATTTGTATA
>CAZQCL010000009.1:0-25934 GCA_964592435.1 uncultured Oscillospiraceae bacterium | reverse complement strand
TCCTAAAGTTGAAATTATGAGTAGTGCCCTATACCTATTCAGTTATGCCCGTATAATGGTGTAAATTAGAAAAATAAAAAAAGAGAACATGTCTCTTCGTTCGGTTACAGTTATGTGGCGTCAGCTTCTCAAAATCAACAGTATCAGAGCTATGTAAACAACTTGATGAAGGCATCAACCAATTCAGAAATCGACATTTGAAAGCTAACTTGACCGTAAAATTCTCTTGTAGCTGTCTATAGCCCTTTATTTATCTATATCTTCGGACATCGCAATTAGCTCTTAGTATGCTTTTTGCGATGTAAATTCTATTTCGTCTGAAGCAATTGCCCAAAAGTGGAAATTTTGCTCACTGTGATGTGGATAAGGTTCATTTTTTGTTTTCTGTATGCCTCTGATTTATCAGTTCTGTGAAACATCGGAATTAACCTTTAACTCTTTCCAAGTGCGCCGCATAGAATATAGAAGTAATATCCGTATAAAGGGGTAATAACCATGCAGCTGCCTAAAGGCTCGGGGCTTGAAGCCCTGGACAGAATAACCCGTAGAAGCCTGCACTATTATGCTGACCTGTTGAAATCGGACCGTTTCCAACAAGGCCAATTTTTCCCGACAATTCCGACAATTCCGGCAATAAATATACAGTCCATTAAGCTACCGTCAGCCGAAGACTTAAAAAGGCCAATGGAATCACTTATAAAAGGTCTAAACAATGCAGTTTCACAAATAACCGCCAGACCTGAAAAGGTCGATTACAGCGCTGTTGTATACAGTTTTTTGCCACCGGGTGCCAAACTGCTGAAACCACAATACCCTGAGAATTCCAACGAGATACAGTTTGCTGACTTAGACGGTGACAGGCGCAGTGAACTGGTCACGTCCTACAAAACCAATGAAGGCATAAGAACACTGATTTTGAAAAAGGATGAGGTCCAGTGGCGTAAATTTGCCGAAATCAGCAATCCGGAGTTTGACACGATTCACTATCGCAATAGTGCCGATGTAGCTGGGGACGGCAAAAATTATCTGCTGCTGGGTTTTGTGTCAAGGCAACAGAAACGTGTACTTTTTGCATACTCTTTCTCCGACGCCGGTGCAAGGAAAATATTCAGCAGAAGCTACAATAAACTGGAGCTGCAAAAACTGCGAACCGCTTCAGGCGTCACCAAAAATGCCATAGCTTTCTGGGATGAAGAGGCAGCCGGTATTTACAATATTGATCTGGTTCATTGGAATGGCATAGATCTGGAAAAAGCAAACCAATCACGGTATTTGTCAGCTAAAGTAATCCCTTATTACATCAGCAGGCTTAGGCAAAATCCCGACGATACCATAAGCTGGTACAATCTCGCCCAATCATTTTCAAAGGCGGGTGATACAGCAAATGCCTCAAGGGCAGTCAATCTTGGGCTTGAGCACAATCCTGATGATACACTTAAAAGCCGCTTTGATTCGCTAAAAGGCAAGCTATAGCCCGGGATCAAGCTTTAACTCCGGAGCGAGGGCGACCGAAGAACTAATCGCTGTCTGGAAGCGGCCTCATCGCAAAGAGCGATCCGCTGCCCAAGACCTAACTATGACCCGAAGGGAGGCGAATGCATATGAGCAACCTGCAGATGAGCCTGCTTGACAATATAAGATTCAGCAATGGACCGGAGTACTTAAGCAGCTACTTTAGCGACCTTCTCCGAACCAACCGTAACAAGGCTCTGGAAATAATAAACGACCAGGATATACACTTTAGCACATTATACTTATTGAAGCCCCTACTAAAACAGGGAGCTGTTGAATTAAACCCACTATACCGCAAGGCTCTTGAAATAGAGAAATCTTTGTCAGGAAAGCTCTCCGGTGAAGTTTCGCTGGAAGCAGAGAGAGAAATGCGATCTGCCGGGGATAATATTGTTTCCGCTTTAAAGTGGATCATCTCAACAGGGGGATCTGAAGACGACATGGGCAGCAAGTACGAGCAGCTTATTGAGCGCTGCGCGGCTGTCCTTGTCAGAAGCCTGGGGAATACAACTTTGCTGCCTGAGCTTGCTGATATGATTTTTGCCCGTAATAGACGTGGGGCTCTGATTCACGAACTGGTCTGGGTCTTTTTTGAAGCTCGCAGCCCGGATAGCCTTGTGCTGCTTATGCAGCGGCTCAACTCCCCCGACAGCAGGGACATAAGGCTGGCTAAAGATCTCTTATGCTTTATTCCGGGTATTTCAGACAATACCATGCGCACCGGCCCCACCCTATTAAGATCCGCGCTCTATTGGCTCCGGGAAAACAAGCCTTTCATGTATTATACAGGCGAAAGTCTTCACCTGTGCAATAAGCCGATGCATTACAATGTTTCCCAATCTGCCAGATATCTGTGCCGCCCTGTTTCAGTCGACAGCGGCAAGCCTTTGATGCGCTTTAATGACACTGAAGAGAAGGCTTTGATTTGTTTTGAACAGCTGCCTGATAGCCATCAGTGCCAGTTGGCTGATTTCTCATGGCAGCTTTATAGAAGAAATACCTATCAATGGCACACCTGGATTGGGCTTCCTATTGATGAACAGGCTGCCCTGGCAGCAAGGTGGATGGGGGGATTTGCATGATTCAGCTAGTATCCGGCGAGTTCAATGCCCAGTCTCTTTTGGACGAATATACTAGCGGCAGTGCCGAATATGAAATGCTCAACAAGCTTATTAAAAGCACCCACACTTACAAATATCCTGATCTTGATGAGCTAAAGTTTGAAATAAAAATGCGAAGGAGTATTATAAATGCTTCTATTGACCTGTACAGAGCTCGTCTGGCCTTTCGCACTTTCCAGGATTCCAAGTGTAATGAAGACTACTGGAAACGGATGCCAAACGGCGGCTTTGCACTTAAGCAGGGAGTGAAGCCCTCAGATGCCATAAATGATATTTACAGGAATACACGACAGTACGGAACAGAATGTGCTACTGCAATCGTAATCGTTTATTATAAAGCAGTTCTTGACGTATACGATGCTAACTTGTTCAACAAAGCATTTACTGAAATAATACTGATGAACTGGCAGGAAATGGATGATCTAATTGGCGTAGCCACATACCGCAAGCTGCCCGATTATATCCCCGGTGACTGTAGATACTTCAGAAACCCTGATGTGAATCCGCTCACGCCCGAATGGCAAGGCGAGAATGCCATTGATTTGGGGAACGGCAGATACTACGGCCATGGAATCGGAATCGCCGATGCAGATAGAATCATTGCGGCACTGAATCAAAATAGAGTCGCTGACTCGACCATCTCGGCATACCTGATGGACACTGTAACACGTCCTGATTTCAGCGGGCTGTACATGTACTGGAAGAACTCTTAATGAAGGCTTTCGCCCTAATAATACTTGCATAGCTAATAAATACACATAATCGAGTCATTCATAATTAGCCAGGTATCTGAATAATTTAAACTTATGAGGAGAATATCAACTGTACATATTGATAAATTTTATAAGGATTCATTAATACTGACACTGTCAAATATGACCACCGGCACGATTGCCTTCATTTTTTCGATTATTTTGTCACGGGAGCTTGGGGCAGAAGGTCTGGGGCTGTATGGTCTGATTACCCCTGTCTACGGCTTTTTATTGTGCCTCACAAGTGACGGCCTGATTACAGCGATTTCAAGAACATCCTCTTTATACTATAGCCGAAGGGAATTCAACAATTTATTCAGGACCGTCAGCACCGTCTTTATGTTTGTCTTATTGTGGGTTTCATGTGTAGCTTTCCTTGTGCTGGTTTGCCATAATCTTATTGCCCTACATATTGTCAGGGATGCAAGAGCAGCCGGTGCTATCATGGTATTATGCCCCGCCTTGATTTTTGTCCCAATGTCCGCGATACTAAAGGGATATTTTTATGGCATGAGGCAATATAAAACCACCTCATCCATTGACATATTTGAAAAGCTATTAAGGGTTATTGTTCTGCTCAGCGCCGTTTCAATTATCTCTCCCGGCTCCGCAGTGAGCAAGACAGTCACAATCGTCTTTTTTGCGCTGGCAGTTGGTGAGTCGGTCAGCATGACTATGCTATTTATATGCTTCAAAATACGGAAATCAAAAATGCTGCGGGAATTCGGGAGCATAAGCAGTCACGTTGTTGCGCATGAATCCTCAGTGAAGCGTAGCCATGCAATAAGGAGCAGCTGCGGCAAATCAAAATCCAGAATTCAGCTCATGTTTGACGTGCTCGTTATCTCCATCCCCCTGTGTGTAGAGGGTATTCTTGCCTCCTTGATTTCGGCAGTCTCTGCCCTGATGCTGCCAAGGAGGCTTGTCCGTGCGGGCTTCACTTACAGCGAGGCTCTTGCAACGATTGGACGGTTTGGCGGTATGGCCCTTAACATCACGACACTTCCTTACATTATTATTAGTTCCATGCTGACAGTGCTGGTTCCGGAGCTGGCAATGCGAATCAGCAAAAAGGACTTCTGGTCTGCTGAGGAGAGAATTATACAGGTACTGAGAATAGCATCGATAGTCGGGATTTCCACAGCAATGATTTGCCTAAAGCTCCCTGAAACACTGGGAATATTGTTTTATGGAAGAAATGACCTTACCGACATGATTAGATTCTCCGCACCTATCTGCCTGATCATGTTTGTCTCATTGCCGACCTTTGGCATACTAAATGCTCTTGGTAAGCAGAACATATTCCTTAAGCACTCCCTGATACATTCGTTACAAAGCCTGCTTCTCACATTTGTGCTGGCGGCTATTCCCGGGCTGAACATATACGGACATGGGCTATCCATCATGCTAACATACTTGACATCGCTAATTCTGAATGTAGGAGAAATTGGAAAAATCTGTGAAATAAAAGTGAACCGTCATGACCTGGCCGCACTTCTACTGTCATCTGTAGCAGCCTGGCTGGTATCGGAGTTCGTCGGAAATCTGACAGCTGTTGCCCATCCCATTATCAGGACGGCAGGTACAGTCATTGCCTGCTTCGGAACTATGTTTGGTTTAAGCCGTCTTGTCCTTAATTGTCTGCAGGAGCCTTAAACTCCAGCACGAAGACTGCTCCCTTTCCGCTTTCTGAATTCTCCGCCCTTAACCTGCCCTTCATCTCAGTCATATAGTTTGCACAGCTGTGCAGGCCAAATCCGTGTCCATCCTTTTTTGTGGTATATCCGTAGGCAAATATGCTCTCTAACTCCCCAGCCGATAAACCGGATCCTGTATCGCAGATACGGATACAAATGTTCTGTGCTTCTTCCGAGATCACAATAGTTAGTATCTTTTCGTCATAGGTATTTTCCATGGATTCAATGGCATTTTTAATTATGTTGGTCAATACATGATACAGCTTTGCCCTTTGTGCCAGCGCTGCCATTGAGGTTTCATACTTCCTGACAACCTTTATGTCGGCTTTATCGATTATTGCATTGTACATTCGTATAACATCGTCTACAGCTGTAGCCAAATCAATGCTCTCCAAATTTGAACGCACGCCTGTATAGCTTTGCTGCGAATTAATGATTCCCTCGATTAGCTTTATGTTAGCCATCAGCCTGCTGATATGCGTCTGCATCCTTTCGCTGTACTCCAGGAATTTCCCTCCAAGATCTGAATAGAACCGCATGAGCAATTTACCTTTATTGTCGTTATGGATAAACCTCGCCAGATTATCAGCTTTTGACTTAAGCAGGCTATTAGCCATTATCAGATCCTCAGTCGGGCACTCCTTCATCAAGTTCGCCATTGCCTGTGCCGTTATGTTTACACTATTCATAATATTAGCTATATCGTGCAAAACAACAGTTGAATCGGCCATACCCTTCTTGTGCGCCTGCTCCATCAGCTTTCTGTAGCCTGCATCCAGCTTTCTAAACATGATTACGTTATTGAGGGCAGTTGAGATATGCAGCCCTAAAGTACGATAAATCCGTAAATCCGTATAGGATGGGTCAAACAGTACAAATCCCATAAAATCATCACCAATATTCAGCAGGTGGGCAAGCATGAAATACGCCCTGTCTTCACTGAACAAAGTCTTCTGCAAATTTTGTCCGTTAGCTTTACGATGCTTTTTACTATTCCCCACTCTTTTGCCGTCGCTGTATTCAAACTCCAGCCGATAATCATCAAATAAATCTACGCCATTGTCCGATTTGTTAAAAAGATAGATATAGCAGCCATTTACACCTATTCTAGGTAAATTTGTTTCAATCGAATCCATAAGGCTATTCACATTGAAATTTGTAATGAATATCTGGCCAACCTCCTTAAGTATGAGCTTAATGCTTTTATACCGTATCTCCTCACTAAACCAGGCATTAGTTCTTTTGGTCTGCAATATACTCTGCATTTGGTAGAACAGATTCTCTGCCTTTACTATTAGTTCTGCTCTACCAGCTTTATAGGGCAGTAAATAGGGCATTAATACCTTCCGGAACAATAGGACGTCCTGTTCAATATCATGATGTCTCTCATAAATGTCCGCCCTTCGCAGTATTATTTTAAACTCAGTCACAAAAAGTTTGTCGGAACCGCCGGTAATCGCTTGCCCGAAGCTATAAAGCAGAAGCCGGAGCTCCTCCATTGTAAAAAACGTGACCTCGGCAATCCTTTTGGCGATCTCCTCCAGTTCCTGCTCGTTCAGTTCTTCAAAGCCTGTCTCAGCTTGCCGGGAAATATCCAGGCCCTCCAGCTCTGCTGAATGAGGGCTGCAGCCACAGGAGTTTCTGTATATTACCTTTCCCGAAATTTCAGTCCGCAGGGGTGCACTTCCCTTTGTCATCAGGCTGTACAATGCTTCACAGCCATGGTAGCCCATCTCCTTCCAGGGGAAATACACTGTTGTAAATGAAGGCGATGAGAATCTGCTGATCTCGCCATCCTCATAGCTGGTAACGGCAATGTCCTCCGGAACTCTGAGGCCTCTGGCGTTCAGTGATTTAATTACTGCATAGGTTTCCTCATTATAGAGGGAAACAATGGCATCTATCTTAATTCTTCTCTCATCCAGCAATATCTCAACAGCCCTGACACCTCTTGCATTGAAGCTTAGATCTTCCAGTTCCTCTTCGCCGATGTAAAGCTGGGGATCGTAAAGGCTATGCTGCTTCATTACTCTGATATATACCTGGTTTCGCAAATCAGGATTTGCTGGTGCAATGTATGCGATTTTACTCTTTCCATGAACCTGTATCAAGTGGTGGAGTATCTCTTCAACATAAGTATCTCCATGAAAAATAATGCTTGTAATTCCGGCTAAACCCACGCCAATGCTGGCCATTGGAATATCTCTAAACTTCTTTTTGAAACTGTCCTTGACGAATGCACGTCCCCATCCAAGGAACAAAAGGCCGTCCAGTTTGAACTGCTTGATAAACTCATGCAGTATTTCCTCATGGTAGGGAGCCGGCTTAGTAATATTAACCAGAAAATGCCCAAATCGGATAATGTTAATATCATGCTGCTGTGCAGACATTTTGACGCCTGCGGCAATTAAATTGTGATATTCATCGTAGGCATCCTCATCTAAAAAGCCTATGGTTAATCTCTTTCCCATCCAAAGCACTCCCGTCTGCGCCGCTAAACTATATTAAGGTTACATCGCAAAAGCCTTTTATAAGAATTTGAGAATAAAAGATGCTCCCTTTCCCTCGCCATCGCTTTGGGCACATATGGAACCTCCCATCTCAGTAATGTAGGTGGTACAGCTATATAAACCATAGCCATACTTTTCCGGTTTAGTTGTAAATCCGTAATCGAAAATTTTACTCAGCAAATCCTTCTGTATCCCAATGCCTGTATCGCTGATCTTTAGATATTTGCCGCTATCATCCTCATACATGGATATGGTCAGCCTTCTATCACATTCGTTTACATCACTCATTGCATCCTGAGCATTCAAGAGTATATTGTATATGACAAAAAACATCTTCGCGCGATTCACATAAGCTTTAATGCTGCTCCTATATTCTTCAACAACCTCAATTTGGAATTTTCCATAATACTCCCGATTCAGTTTCAGTGCATCCTTCAATATAGGCTCAATATACTGCTCTTCCAGCTTTGTGTCCATACCCGCATAGCTTTGTTGAGCCGTGATAGCTTCATTTATCGCCTCAATCTTTGTATTAATTCTGTTTAGATTGGATTGCAGCTGCTGTTTCATTTTCTTCGCATGCCTTTCCAACCCTTGATAGAAGGACACCAGCTTTTTGCCCTTTTCCCCCTCTTTGATAACCTCCTCGAGCCGATTCACATTGTCCTGTAAAAACCTGCCTGCAATCGCAATGTCCTCTATAACGGCTGATTTTACAGCCCCCTCCATCATATGAATAGATACACCAATGCTATTGAGGATGTTGCCTATGTTATGAAGTATATTTGTAGCAATGTCTGCCATGCCCTCTTTTTGTGAATGCTCCACAAGCTTGCGATATGTTATGTTCAACCTGTTTAGTAGGGCAACCCCCCTCAAAGCCGTACTGATATGAGTTGATAAAGACTGATAAATATTCTCATCCGGATAGCCCAGGCTAAATAGTGCAAAACCCATTATTTCATCGGTAACATGGAGTAAATATGCAAGATTCACCGTTTCATTCTCGTATGTCAATATTTCTGAGAGCTGATGCTTTAAAACGCCTGTGGTTCCGGAAATCTCCTCTCTCTTCCCATCTTTATAACTGAAAATAAGCACACTGTTATCAAAGAGATTTTCCTCCACTTCCGAACCGGTAAAAATTGAATTAGACGTAAAAATCAGGCAGCTTTTTATGTTAAGCATCGGCAAACCCCGTTCCAGCGTATCGGCCAGGTTCTGCAGGCTAAAGTTGAACAAAAGCTCCTGGCTGATAAGCTGCAGGCTCTGGTCAATTTTTCTCGCTTCCAGCACGCTGCTTCCATGCATGCATGCGCTTGCCTCATTTACAAGGATTTGCGACTGCAAAAAAAGCTCTCCTGACCACAAAAGCAGCTCAATATCGTTAAGTAAATATGGGTACAAAAGCTTTCTCATGTCCGAGGGCAGTTCTATGATATTATGGCATCGCTTTATACTTCGCAGCTGCCTGTCCATTTCCTCGAGAAAGGTATTATAGCTGCGATTGGAGCATGAGCAAATGAAGGATTTCAATAATATTTCAAATTCGATGCCGGTTACACCATATGATTTGTTCAACGAATCAATGATTTTGTGAAATTCCCTTTTCGTCAGTTCAGCCAGCCCTTTAGCAGCTGCGGCCATACTGCTGGATTTGGCCGACACTGCATAGCTTGGTATGCATCCGCAGGATTCTCTGTAAATAATGTGTCCCAAATGATTTATTAATGTTTCCATGGGTATTCTTCCTTCTCTCAGAAGCCTCTCCATAGAGATACAGCCTATCTGCCCTAATTCCTTCCAGGGGTAATAAATTGTCGTGTACTCCGGGGTCGAATATCTGGCGAAATCATCGTCCTCATATCCCACGACTGCCATATCCATAGGCACCATGATCCCTCTTCTTTCCAGTTCAGCCACTATAAAACCCACCTCGGCAATATCAAGCGACATTATTGCATCCACATCCAGCTTTCTCTCGTCCAGCAGTATCTCGATAGCACGCTTGGTGCGTTCGGCCAGATCCAAACCCAGTAAATCTTTGTTGCTGACATACAGCCGCGGATCATATATACCATATTCGCGAAGCAGCCGCACGTAGGTTTTAGTTCTGCTATCCGGCCTGTGATGCTCAATGTAGGCAATTCTTCTGCAATTGTGCTCTTCTATGAGATGCAATGCCAATTCTCTGATAAACTCATTGCCTACAAAACAAACACTGGGTATATTTTTATGAATAGTACCTATACTTACAAGAGGCATTGTGCCGAAACGATTCATAAAGTCATTGTAATTATACATTACTCCGGCGCGCGTCCATCCAAGAAACATCAGCCCGTCCAGCTGATACTGGCTAATATGATCGAGCACCATATCCACCTGGTGTGAAAATTTATAGGCAATATGAGAAGAATAATAACTGAATCGGATGATATTAATACCCAACTCCCTGGCAGCTTCGGAAATACCAGTCAAAATCTGGTTATGGAATTCACCATCTATGCTATCATCCAAAAACCCAATAGTATATTTATCCTTGATGACCGGCCCGGATTTTATGAAGTATTCCATATCATTCCCTGCTTTCAAGTCATCCAAGGCTTTTGCGATGTAACCTTAATCAAACTCAGCGGCACAATATATAGTGACATACTTTCATACATACCCGCAATATATTGTACAGCTGAGCTCAAAACATGGTACATCGCAAAATGCCCCATCCATAAACTAATCAAACGCCTTTCTTCAAATCCCTTCCAAGCTTAAGCTCACTCAATAGCGACGTGGCGTCAGACTGATCATAAAAGCGATATGTGCCGCGAACCTTTTTTGCCTCATATAAAGCCATATCGGCAAGCTTGAGCTGCATATCCTGCGTCAAGTTTTCTCTCCTATGAAAGATGCTTATGCCGATAGAGCACGCGGTGTTCAGCTCATAGCCGGAAATAAAAAAGGGTTCATTTATGGCATCAATCAGCTTTTGAGCAATAATCCCAAGTGTATCCCTGTCCTCTTCGCTAATAACAGCGATAAACTCATCCCCTCCAAGCCGGTATATAGCGTTTGCGCGCCCCTTCTCATTAATATAATCCGTAACTGTGAGGGTATAATCAGCCAGCACCGCAATAACTCTTTTTGAAACCTCAATCAGCAGTTTATCTCCGGTATCGTGCCCATAAATGTCATTTACGCTTTTGAAATCGTCCATGTCGATGTAGAATAGTGATAATTTGTCATTATCAGTATTTTTTGATTCCTCGGAGGGCAGACTGTGCAGGAAAGAATAAAAGGACCTTCTGTTTAATAATTCTGTCAATTGATCGTAATGAGCACTGAATGCAAGCTGTTTCTCCTTTTCCTTTCGAAGGGCTATCTCATCCTTCATCCTGCGAACCATGTCAGTAAGCTCGGCTGTACGCATGCTCACCTGTTTCTCAAGGGTCTCGATTTGTTCGTTTAATTGAATTTTCAGACCCCACTTCGTGGTCATAGTAAGCGCAACCTGCTTTATTGAAACGCTGTCAAAAGGCTTTCTGAGAAAAAGTAGATTGTCATTTTGCCCGAGCTTTGTGATGATCTGGTCCCAGGAGTAATCGGAATAGGCTGTGCATATTACTACGCAAACATCGGGATCGATTTTCCATATTCGTTCAATGGTTTCTATTCCATCGATTCCAGGCGGCATCCTGACATCCATAAAAATCAGCGAATAAGGATCTCCCGAATCCCTTGCCAACCGCACCATTCTAACGGCTTCTTCGCCCTGATATGCATCTTCGATTCTGTAGCTTATATCAATAACAGCTTCGGATTTATCGGATAGGGTGCTCTTACCAAAGAGCTCCTCTTTCAACAGCCTGGTTTCTTGATAATCTTCTACTTCATCTGGTGAGGAACTCAATATGTACTTGATATCATCATGAATATCCTTGTTATCATCAACAATTAGTATTTTAGCGTTTTTCCTATCCATTGAGATCCACTCACACTCCTCATCTTATGGGGTGGTTCTCGGCAGTACCCTTTGACAGAACCGGCTCCCCGCCTTAACGCCTCCTTCCATTATACCCACCAAATCTGCATTTTTCAACCAAATCCGACAATATCGCCTGCCATCATACATTAATAACGCCATTTTAGAAATAATAAAAGTGGCCTTACAATAAACACAAAGGAGTGCTTCAATATGAAAATGTCAACAATGGACGGAAACCAGGCTGCCGCTTATGCATCCTATGCCTTCACCGAGGTCGCAGCAATTTTCCCCATAACCCCATCCTCTCCAATGGCAGAGATGATAGATGAATGGGCAGCCCATGGTAAAAAGAATATCTTCGGTCAGCCGGTGGACGTTGTGGAGATGCAGTCGGAAGCAGGCGCTGCAGGCGCAATGCACGGTTCGTTGCAGGCCGGTGCCCTCACCTCAACCTATACTGCATCACAGGGGCTATTGCTGATGATTCCGAATCTGTATAAGATGGCCGGAGAGCTACTGCCGGGAGTGCTGCATGTGTCTGCCCGTGCTTTGGCTGCACACGCGCTGTCGATATTCGGCGATCATCAGGACGTTATGGCCTGCAGGCAGACAGGTGCCGCCCTTCTTGCTTCTTCAAATGTCCAGGAAGCAATGGATCTGGCCTGCGTAGCTCACCTGTCCGCCATTGGTTCAAGAGTCCCCTTCATACATTTTTTTGATGGCTTCAGAACCTCTCATGAATACCAAAAAATCAGTGTAATAGAATACGGGGATCTGGCCGATCTGTTGGATGCAAATGCCCTAAAAGCTTTCAGGGATAGAGCTTTGAATCCGGAGCATCCCCTGGTCAGAGGTACTGCTCAGAATCCGGATATCTATTTTCAGGGCAGAGAGGCATCCAATATTTTCTATTCAGCTGTACCAACCATTGTAGAATACTATATGCAGAAGATAGGCCGCATTACCGGGAGGAGCTACAAGCCCTTCGACTATTACGGAGTGCCGGATGCCGAATATGTTATTTTTGCAATGGGCTCAGCTTGTGAAACTATAAGCGAAACAGTGGATTATCTAAATGCCTTGGGGCAAAAAACAGGCCTTGTCATTGTGAGGCTTTACAGGCCTTTTTCAGAGAAGCACTTGCTTGATGTACTACCCAAAACCGCAAAAAGAATTGCTGTCCTGGATCGCACAAAGGAGCCGGGATCTCCGGGGGAACCACTATATCTGGATATCTGTAAGGCACTGTACAATGCAAGCAGGGTCAATGGCGACAGGTTAGCAGCCGCAGTGACAGATGCGAACAGCTCCGAAGCAGCCAAGGCAAAGGCGGCCCAGATATATGCCGGCGCTCATATGCCGCTGATTGTTGGCGGAAGATATGGCTTGGGCTCAAAGGATGTGCGACCATCGCAAATTTTGTCCGTATTCGACAACCTTAGAAACGAGAGCCCGAAGGACGGTTTTACAATAGGCATCACAGACGATATTACCAACACCTCACTTCCTGAAGGCCAGGCAGTTGAAACATTGCCCCAGGGAACTATAAGCTGCAAGTTCTGGGGACTTGGGTCGGATGGTACTGTGGGCGCCAATAAATCCGCGATAAAAATAATAGGCGACAACACCGACCTTTATGTACAGGCCTATTTCTCTTATGACAGCAAAAAGTCCGGCGGTACAACGGTATCACATTTGCGTTTCGGCCAAAACCCCATCAGGAGCCCTTATTTGGTTTATAATGCCGATTATATTGCATGCCACAACAATACCTTTTTGAATAACTATGACATATTGAAAGGAATTAAGGAAAATGGTATATTTGTGCTAAATTGCCCTTGGGACATGGAAGGCCTTGAAATCAATCTTCCATCCCTAGTCAAAAGAACAATTGCTCAGAATAAGATAAATTTTTATATAATCGATGCCATCAAAATAGCCGGTGAAGTCGGACTGGGAAACAGGATCAACATGATCATGCAAACTGCATTTTTTAAACTGGCTAATGTAATCCCCGTCGATAACGCCATTAATTATCTAAAGGCATCTATAGAAGAGACCTATGGCAGAAAAGGACAAAAAATCGTTGATATGAACAAACAGGCTGTAGACAGATCACTGGACGCATTGCACAAGGTTGAAGTTCCGTCTGGCTGGTCAACTGCGCAGGATGGTGAAACAACGCCGGAGAATGTACCAGATTTTATTAGTAGAATTCAGCGGCCAATGGCGCGACTGGAAGGCGATGAGCTGCCTGTAAGTGCCTTTGCGGGCATGGAGGACGGTTCCTATCCTCTGGGCACCACCGCATATGAAAAGCGCGGTATTGCAGTAACGCTGCCCCAGTGGCAGCCTGGTAACTGCATACAATGTGGCAGATGCTCCTATGTATGTCCCCATGCCACAATTAGGCTATTTTTGCTGAATGACAGCGAAGCAGGCAAAGCTCCATCAGGATACACAACATTGAAGGCTACCGGTAAAGGCTTGGAGCATTATCGTTTCCGCGTTCAGGTAAATCCTTTGGATTGTACCGGTTGCGGCAATTGCGCCGATGTATGTCCCACAAAGGAAAAGGCGCTGGTCATGAAGCCCGCACAAGGCGAGACGGAGGAGCAAGGCCCCAATTGGGAGTTTTCAATTACATTGACCACAAAGGACAATTTGATGGATAGAAACACCCTTAAGGGCAGTCAGTTTGCGCAGCCTCTGTTGGAATACAACGGCGCCTGCCCGGGCTGCGGTGAAACACCCTATGCCAGGCTAATTACACAGCTGTTTGGCGAGCGGATGATGATAGCCAATGCAACAGGCTGTTCTTCCATTTGGAGTGCCAGCGCCCCATCAATTGCATACACGGTCAATGCGGAAGGCAAGGGTCCCGCATGGGCGAACTCGCTGTTCGAGGACAATGCGGAATACGGCTATGGCATGTTTCTGGGTGTAAGACAGATCAGGTCGAGGCTGGCCGACCTGATGCAGCAGGTACTGGCGCAGAGTGCAGCTGAGCAGCTTGGTCAAGGTGTACCGGAAGCGGTTGCCCAGGCATTTCGGCAATGGCTTGAGGCAAAGGACAAGGGCGAAGCGTCCAAGGCTGCATCAGCCAATGTGATTAAGGCATTAGCGGATATTGACCGAAAGGGTAATCCACTGTTGGAAGAAATATTTGAGAAAAAAGATTTTTTGGTCAAAAAGTCCTTCTGGATACTTGGAGGTGACGGCTGGGCCTACGATATCGGATATGGCGGCCTTGACCATGTGCTGGCATCGGGAGATGATGTGAACCTCTTTGTCATGGACACTGAAATTTACTCCAATACCGGTGGCCAGTCCTCCAAAGCGACGCCTACGGCAGCAGTGGCTAAATTTGCCGCATCGGGCAAAAAAATAAGGAAGAAGGATCTGGGAATGATGGCAATGAGCTATGGATATGTCTATGTGGCACAGATCGCAATGGGTGCTAACATGAACCAGACGATTAAGGCCATCACCGAGGCTGAAAGCTACAAAGGGCCTTCGCTGATTATTGCATATGCTCCCTGTATTTCTCACGGCATTAAGTCGGGCATGGGAACGAGTATCGCTGAGGAAAAGAAGGCTGTGGATGCAGGGTATTGGCATCTGTATCGGTTTAACCCCGAGCTGCGGGAAGCGGGTAGAAACCCATTTCTGCTGGAGTCTAAGAAGCCGACCAAACCCTTCCGGGATTTTCTGGAGGGCGAGATTCGTTATACACAGCTGATGAACACATTCCCCGAGTCGGCAGACCAGCTGTTCACCGAAGCAGAAAAGCATGCACGCGAACGCTACGAAGCATACAGGCAGCTGGCCGATCAAAAATACTAAGGTAACATCAACAGCCCCTTGTCTAGTCCAGTGATAAGTTTCTTTCCCATTAATTAAAAAATTCATCAGTAGTGGTGTGCATAATTAAAAAGGAGCGGTCTTTAAACCGTTCCCTTCCCCTACTTTTCATTTTCATCCACATGCTCTTTTGCGTTTGTGATCTGGAATTCAGAAGGTATCGGCACCTGCGAATGAGCCTTCTTCTTTTCCATATTAGCCCAGGCCGCAGTATCATGCTTTTCAACCGGAACGCTAAGATTATAATCCTTTCGTCTGTCAGGCATATTCATTCTCCTCGTATAATAGTATTTGTTCGTACGGTATTCTTTCCAATCGAACTAATACATAGTCTGAATCTAATCAGGAGAATTATGCATGTTAAAACCCATTCCACCTAATAACCTCATCCAACGGTCTTTTTGGAGTGCTATTTATACCTGCAACAGCCCGGGGTTGGTGCCCGTAGTGCAGATCCCACCCTTTGGGGTGACGATAAAGGTGTTTTCTATTCCCACCATTCCCACACCCTCTACTCCGGCTTTAGGCTCAACCGCAAACACCATGCCCTCCTGCAGCGGTTCATCAAAGCCCTTCGCCAGCACAGGCAGCTCGTCCACCTGCAGTCCTATCCCGTGTCCCAGGAATTTCACTCTTCTTTCACCGAATCCCATGAAATTCGGCAGCCTGTCATCGTCTACGCTCTTCATGATTGTGTTGTAAATGTTTGATGGAAGCTCACCCGGCTTTAGCATCTGCGCAATTGTGTTCTGAATCTCCACACATTTTTTGTGGATATCCTGCATTCGCTTTGGTAGTGGCTTTCCAAAAACATAAGTCATAGTCTTGTCCGACTGATAGCCCTCGAAGCTGCAGCCGGTGTCTATGAAAATCAGATCTCCATATCTCAGCCTGCGATTGCGGCTTCCCATCATCTGCATGGCGGGACTCAGCCCGTAATTACCACCCGGCCCGTTGAAATATGTAGGATATAATGAGCTTTCCCCGAATGCTATATGCCCCAGCAATATTTCCGTATCAAACATGTTGAAACGCGCTATACCATCGTGCCCTTCTTCTACCAAAGCCGAAAAAACAGCCGTAGCCAGCTCCATTTCTGTCATATCTGCCTTCAGCAAGGCAGGTACCCGTTCCTCCAGTACTATCCTGTGTATGTTTCCTGCTTTCTTCATCAAGTCCAGTTCGTAACGGCTCTTTACAGATCTTATTTCAGAAATGCGGGCATTCACCGGATTAAAAAATTCGAATCCAAAGTGCTTTTTGAGCCGCTCATACATGGCCAGGGGCACGAACTCCGCTTCCAGATGGACAGTATCCGACACACTGCCAATTATCTTTGCCAGGTCAGCAGCCGCATCACGATATGTTTGCATCGGTCTTATTTCCGGAAACAGCGACTCATCGGAAGCACGTTCATAGCTGCGCCGCACATAGTATATCGCATCTGCATCGTGGGGTATGAAAAGCAGGCCTTCCTGCATCGTACCTGTAAAATAATACTGATTGACCTTGCTTATGACCAAAGCCAGCTTCCATTCAGGCTCCCTTATGTCCATGATGGCTCTAAAGCGTTGCAGCCTGCTTTGAAGCTCGTGTATAGGTACCTTATTAATCATGTTATTACCCATTCTTCACCATTTCCTTTATATATATACAAGTTATTGTATCCTGTGGGTTGTACATAATCAAGGTCTATTCCGGTTTTGACCGCCCAAAATCGGTGAAAAGGCGCCACTCAAGCGACATGGTGTCTGTTAGGGCACTGTGAAAAAGCGCCACTATGGATTTACTACCGTTGCGGTCTGCCCTATGGATACGGCAAGCTCTGTGAGACGCTCCCAGGTCAGGCAGCCAACGATACCATCTGCGTCAAGCCCTTGAGCCCGCTGGAAGCTAATTACCGCATTGCGCGTGCCGCCGCCAAAATAACCATCCAGGCCTGAGCCGGTATAACCCAGCGCATTCAATGCATCCTGCAGTGTAAGTACGTAATTCCCGACACTTCCCTGTCTTACAAGGGGATAACCCCCTGCAGCACAGGCTGGTGGCGTGGCACGGGCATCGAAGTGCACCCACGTGGGCGTAAGATAGGCCGGCTCCACATAAGTCCACACACCGGTTTGCTCTGCTGTGACACGAAGCTGATCTCTTGTAGCGCCATCCAGAATCTGCCCCACATCGAAGGAAACGCCCGCATAATGCTGTGACATGGCGGCGTGTCCACCCTCCCATACACGTTTGAAGGCAAAGCCCACATAAATAGGACGTCCCCATGCGGTTCTGGTCACGTTGAAAGCTTCCATTGCCCGTCTGGTAGTCCAGAGCGTACCCGCCTGCGAGCTTCCCCTGAATTCGTTCACCGTCAGTGTCCTGCCGATATTGTAGGGCATCGCATCTGACTCTGCCAGCGTATAGTATTCCATAGCCCCGGTCCGATTATTATATACATAAATATTTGCCATAAGAAAGTCACCTTTACATAATACGTTTTCTATTCATACTATGCAAAAATACCGCCGGTGGTTCACTGGCGGTATACGGTCAGAATACTCATTTGAGTGGTATCGACGTTTTCACAGATAGATGCAGAATAAATTAACCTGGTCTATAGATTGCTGTGGCTCCTATGCAAATTCACCTAATGTATGCTATAATGCCTTGTTGTAGCCCGGTAATCAGAAGATAGAAATGTCCTGATTGGGCGTTTGCGATGATTAACTTATTTCCACTTTCATCTAACTTTTTGCGCAAATTTTTGACTATTGGACAGAATTTCGGCTAAAACCCATCAAATCAGTTAACATAATTCAAGAAAAGCATGCTTATCAGTCCCCTACTCCAAATTTTGCGCAGAATATCTGCGAATTACCTAATCAATGTGTTGGTTTCAAGAATTGGGTCTACCCTAGGGGATCATATAAGGCTGTAGACAGCTAATCATTTCCGCGGTTTTCCAATTCCGCAAGATACTTTATTGTCAATTCAACGTCCGATGGTACGGGAATATATTCTTTCCCGTACTTTTGGCGTGTTTCTGCGCCCTTGCCGGTAATCAGTATAATCGTACCCGGTTCAGATGTCAGTATGGCCTCTTTAACAGCTTCCTCCCTGTCGTCGATCAGCTCACAGTTTTCGTTGTTCTGGCGGACATATTGGGCAATGTCTTCACTAATAGCCCTGACATCTTCCATGCCCGGGTCCTCCGCCGTAAGAAACACCCTGTCGGAATTCAGCCCCGCCAGCAGCCCCAGATCTTTCCTGCGCAGGTATGCTTTGCCGCCGGGGCAACCAAATACGGTGTAAATCTTCATCCCCGGGAACTCATCTCTGACTGTCTCATAAAGCTTTGCGAAGCTCATCCTGTTATGAGCATAATCTACAATAACAATCCTGTCCCTGCCCCTGTTTGCAAATATCTCCATCCTTCCGCCTGATCGCGCCTTTCGCAGGCCGCTATATATGTGCTGCTCCGGAATCCTGAATGCATAGGCTACAGCAATGGCAGCCAGAGCATTTTCTACATTAAAAAGGCCGGGCATAGTTAGGACAAACTCCCTGTCAAAGCGGTCGCATCTAACCTGGAAATGTGTATTAAAGCCCTGTTTCCTTAAGTTGTAGCCATATATGTCAGCTGCTTCATTTATACCAAATGTGAGCACTTTTCCCGCAGACTTAGCCGCTTCCATCATTTCGGGGAATCTGTCTGAGTCCATGTTGACACATGCTATTTTACATTTGCTGAACAGCGACAGCTTTGCAGAAAAGTAATCCTCCATATCACTGTGCTCGATTGGGCTGATATGATCCTCAGAGATATTCAAAAAAACACCTACATCGTACTCAATGCCGTGCACCCGCCCATATTTCAATGCCTGGCTGGAGGTTTCCATAACCATATACTCAAGGCCACTGTTTACGGCATTGTTGAAATGCATCTGCAATTCAAGGGACTCGGGAGTGGTCAGGTGGGATTCCTCATTAATAATGCCGTCATATGTATTAATGGACGAGATAATGCCAGCCTCAGGCTTGTCCTGTTCACGGAGAAGCTCATCCAATATGTATTTCACATAATAAGCTGTGGTAGATTTGCCCTTCGTTCCGGTAATTCCAATAAGCTTCAGCTTCCGGCCGGGGTAATCATAATAAATCTCCGCAGCCAGCGCCAATGCCTTCTTCACATCATTTACAATGATACAGGGAAGCTCCTTGTGGTAATTCATTTCGCTAATATATGCAATTGCTCCGCTTTGAGCCGCCGCATCCAGATAGGCTTCCTTAAAGCCGGCTCCTTTGCAGATAAACAGTGTGTTGTGTGTCGTCTTGTTCGAATCATATGCAACGTTTTCGATTGTTTTCAGCCCGTCTTCACGGGTACAGTTGTGATAAAGCAGCAGCTTTTTTCTCTGCAGCTTCTCAATGTAGTCTTCAAGAGCATATCTTTCCATCTTCTACCTCATCTTCGGTTTATTATGTACAGATCGCTTATCATCCTCCGGCGTATGGCATCAGCTTGTGCCCGCTAAGCAAATAACATCCGGCACACAGCATCGGTCATCCCTTCTTAAGGATAGACGTCAAGCGGCTTGTAGCTTTTATATTCAGCGTCATCAAAATGCCACCATTCGCTTTTAAGTGGTAAAAATCCCACACTCTTCATCGCATTCTCAAGTATCAACGAATTGCGCTTCTGCTCTTCGGTGCATTTTGAATACTCGCGTTTTGCCAGAGCCGTCCCATCATCGAAGTCACTGGGCATGTCAATCTCCTTGCCATCCGGGGTGACAAGGGTACAGTCTATGGCAGCGCCTCTTGTGTGATTTGAATAGCCCTTGGCCGGGTTCAAAAATACAGCCTTAACCGGTGCACTATCGTAAAGGAATTGCTGATTTTCCTTAGACCTGTAGGCATCCCAAACCTTAATCATATACCCTTGCTTCAGGAGTATTTCGTTCGCCTTTGCCAGCTTATCCGCGGTTCCCTTACGAAGATATGCAACATCGGACTGGTATACAGGCTTGCCTGTAATATTATTGCTCCCGGCATATCTCATCTCAATAACAATATCCTTCACCGCCGCATCGAGCCTCACCATATCTGTCTTCCCAGCCGTAGCCGCTTTTTCCTCCTCACTCAGGGTCGGTGTATAGTTCATCTTTTCAAACACTCTGGTTCGCTGTTCTCCAGATGCAACCATAGGCTTATAGTTGTTAAACCCGTTGGCTGATGAAACCGAGCAAGGAATGATATTCGGCTCTTTTATTATCTGCAGCACATTATCAGAGTCAAAGACAAATGTCTGTTGAAAAATAGCCGTGTCATAATCATTTGGAGTCTTAACACCTCCATAACAGAAGTTGCCCAGGCTATAGGCGATATACCTGCCCTTGTATTGCTCAATTGGCTGTAATACATGGGGATGGTGTCCAAGAACCATATCCGCCCCGGAATCTATGGCCAGGTATGCCAGCTCCGTCTGTAGCTTCTCATGCTGGTACTTGTATTCCTTTCCCCAGTGGAAATTGGCAATCACCAGGTCGGATTCCGCTTTCACCTTTTTCGTCATTTCCTCAACCTCGGCCTTGAACACCTCCATGTCCAGCCCCTGCTCATACTCCCCAAGCTGATTGAAGCCCACAATGCCTATCCTGATGCCCTTGATCTCTTTATATAAGACATCATCGTAACCGAAATGCTCAACTCGCGCATCGTCGAGAGCCTGCTTCGTGTCCTCATAGCCCTTCTGACCGAAATCAAATGTGTGATTATTTGCCAGATTGGCAACCTCTACGCTACCGGCCTTCAAAATATGGGCAAATTCAGGTCTTCCTTTGAACCAGTAATTATTGCCGTAATCATATTTTTCCGCTTGTTCAGTTTCTTCACTCAGCGTGGTTTCCAGATTTGCGATAGTTAAGTCATCCTGATTGAGCAGGTGCAAAACATCCGAGAAAAAGTAGCTGTAATCGCCTTCCCTTTTGTCAAAGACATAATCAAAAGAATCCACATGATTGTACCGCCAATCCTGCCCCAGTGCGACATCACCAAGAACGCTGATTAGTATGGACGTATTTTCTTTGACATATAGGGGCTCCGGGATGTCATCCTCCGGCGTCGTTAAGCTTTCAGCATCTCCCTGCCGATCATTATTATCTGGCCTGTAATCAACATTTTGCGTGGCAGTGTCGTCCTGTGTTGCATCCGGCGCAACCTTGCTAAGCTCATCCGGATTTATAACGTTTGCATATATCGTAAACGCAACAGTTATTGTCAGCAATACTAAAAACAACGATCTGGCAAAAACTTTAAAATTCATATGTAGAATACCCTCCCAAGAGCATTGACCCTTTTGTTTTCTCTTTAGTCTTACCTTTAGATTTCTCTTTAGTTTTTCCTTTGTTTTCTATGGTTATTGTACTACATCGGCACCATTTCTCCAACCCACATCTTGAAGAAGATCACGAAAAATGATAAAATGCTATAAATAAATTTATTCCCCCGGGAGATAATAATATTCATCCCGGACCAAACTAATGATAATGCCGGAGTCACATATGAAAAGATCCCTTAATGTTTGTTGCTTTAACTTTTTTTGTTTATTTATCACGCTTTTGTCAACCCTTATGCTTCACCCTCTTCCAGCCAGCGCGCAATCCATCGGCATACCCGATGATATTCCATATGTCCTGGTTGAATCTAAAACAGGCCGTGTCCTGGCGGAGCAGAATGCCGACCAGCTGGTAGCACCTGCAAGCACTACCAAGATATTGACAGCAATTGTCGCACTGGAAAATGGCGACCTTAATCAGGAAATGGCTGTTTCTCCGCAGGCTGTATATGATATAGGCAAAGGCGGCATGAACGTCGGCATAATGGCCGGCGAAGAAGGCCTTACACTGGAAAATATGCTGAATTTGCTACTAATCAAGTCTGCCAATGAAACTGCCAATATAATTGCTGAAAATCTTGCTCCTTCGCGCAAAGAATATGTGGATATAATGAACAGGAGAGCCAGGGAATTAGGTGCGGTCAACACAACGTTCAAGAACCCTTGTGGAAAGGATACCGATGAAGAGGACAAGGGTCATCTATCCACAGCCCGGGATATAGCAACGTTAGCCCATCATGCAATGTCAATCCCCAAGTTCAGGGAAATCGTCTCAACTGAATACTATAATCATATGCCCATAACGAATAAGCATGATAGCTGGGATCCCCTGCGCACAACAAACCAATTCCTTTGGCATGATAACACCTATCCATATACGCTGGATAATATAGAGCACAGATATAGCGTAATCGGCATAAAAACAGGCTATACTGCTTTAGCCGGCAATAACCTTGTAACAGCGGCTGTGGGCGAAGACGGCATGGAGGTTATCGCAGTAGTCATGCATGTCATGCAGCCCAATAAGGTATACGGTTACGCGAGTGCACTCATGCGTTACGGCTTCGAGAGCTATTCACCCCAGACTGTATCTGAGGCAGGCCGGAATATTAAAACGGTAACTGTGGAGGGAGCCGACAAGAACGAGAGTATCCTTAGCCTGGTGACGGAAACGGAATTTAATGCCACCCTTCGTATAGGCAGGGACATCGAAGGCATTGAAACAAAGGTGATCATAGATGATAATATAGTGGCTCCGGTTCAAAAGGGCGATGTTTTGGGATATGTGGAGTACTGGGATGATGATGTATTGCTGGGTAATGTGAATGTTGTCGCATCAAAATCAATAGCCGCAATTCCCGCGGATATGCCCTCAAACGGCATGACAGACGCGCAGTCCGAGCCGGAATATTCTTATCTGCTGTTGGGCATCTTGCTTGCTCTAAGCTTTCTGGTGCTGTTGAGAATAGTCCTTCGAAGAATTTCCCGAAATAGAAAGCGGCAAAGAACAGGTTATTAGATAAGGGCATTTTGCCTTAGATAAACCTCTCCATATAGGGAATCTTCCTTGTGATTTCGACGATTTTATCGCCCTTTGGGAAACCCCTGATTTCGTCCTCTGTTATCCCTCTGGCAACAATCATCAGAAGATAATAGATCAGTGCGCCGGCGCCCATAGCTATAAGACAGCAAATTATGTTTTGCACGAAAAAGGATTCGATTAGCCAATCCGTCATAAGAATAAGCCCATTATATATCAGAAAAACCAGAAGGCCCATGATGATGGAAGCAGTCAACGGCCTGTTGAATAGCCGTTTTACACTCAATCTTACACCGGTAAGCTTCTTTATGGATCTATAGTTCATAAATGCCGCAAAGGCATAACAGGCTGCGCTGCCTGCAATGGTTCCCTTAATGTTAATCGACGGTATCACTATCAGATTATAATTGATGAATACCTTCAATACCAGGCCAATAGCCATATGTATTGTTGGAATATAGGTTTTCCCGAGGCCTTGTAAAATAGCCGTCTGAATGTGTACAAGAGATATAAGTATCAGCGTCCAGGATCCAATCATCAGTAAATCCCAGCCATCGGGGGATGCAGGGAAAAGACTGTATATTATTGGCCTGGCAAGCGCTGTCAGACCGACTGCCGATGGTACTGCTATCATAAGTATCAGCTTTATGCTCTTGTATATCCTTCTGTGTAGCATCCCCTTGTCATTTCTGGCAGAAGCGGCCGATACCGAGGGCAGAATTGTCGTAGCAAGGGCAGTGGCAAGAGTTATGGGTATAAAGAGCACCTTCAGATACTGAGTTGATAGTATCCCATAAAGACCGGTTGCCTCAATTTCGCTGAAGCCTCCTGTAATCAGCTGTGATTTTGTAAATTTCATATCGATAAGGTTGGCAGTATATATGGCAACAGCACTCAGAGTAATCGGGACAGCATACTCAAAAATTTTCTTTACTATCATCTTTGTGGAGTATATGAGCTGGTCGCTCCGGGCTGATCGTATGACCTCTCCCAATATTTCGGCCTTGTTTTTTATGTAAACTCTGCAAAGATACAGCGCACTGGTCAGCGCCCCCAGAGAGGTTCCCACTGTACCGCCGGCAGCGGCGAATTTAACAGCTTCCAGGCGTATGTTTACCTCGCCTGTGATACCGTGACTTATGGCATAGTTGGTACCGTAACGATACATTATCCATGCGAACAGCACCGTAAATACTGTATTGACACCCTGCTCAATGACTTGAGAAACACTTGTTGGTACCATATTCGACCTTCCCTGGAAGTATCCCCTGAAGGCGCAGGATATCGATGTGAAAAGCAGAGTCGGCGACAGTGCCAGAATCGTCATATAGGATTCAGGGAAACCAATCATGAGGGAAAACCGCTTTGCAAAGACCGCCATAGTTATGCTTGAGAGTGCGCCAATCGAAACCAGCAGCCCTCCGGATACCTTCAATGTCTTATAGGACACGTCGTAGCGGGAAACTGCAACCTGCTCTGAAATCAGCTTTGATATAGCCACAGGTATTCCGGCATTTGTGATCATGAATACCAGTTGATAAATCTTATAGCCCGCATCATAAATACCATTTCCCACATTACCCAGGATGAGCGTTAAGAAAGGCACATAAAGAATCCCAAGCAGTTTGTTTATTACGCTTGCAATGCTTAATATGGTAAACCCTTTTGTTTCAGACTGATGCTTCACTTGGTAATCTTACTTTCTCTTATATATTTTTCTTCTAAATTCCCTAAATGCGGTAATACCCTTCTCTGCCAGGAAATTGACAAAGGGGTTGAAAACATAGTCCAGCATGCCTACAAACTCGGTAAATTTCCCTTTGAATCCTACCTTAAACTTATAAAGCCCATACATAGGATTGTTTTCATCGCCATCTCCGGGAACTCCCCTGAAATCATAAATGTCAACACCTGATTCAAGCGCCCACTTAATCATGTTCCACTGCAACAGATAATTGGGCATCAGGTTACGATGTTCATTGCGGCTGGCGCCATACAAATACCAGCATTTGTTGCCGTATAGGATAGCTATGGTTCCGGCGATTGGTTTATCATCATAATACGCGATAAATACCCTCAAATGCTCCGGAGCCAGGCAGTCAAAAACCCTTTCGTAATATTCCCTGCTTCTGACAACAAAGTTGTCACGAATACCGGTCTCGACAATCATTTCATAAAATTCTGCTACCTCTTTCCTGCCCCCGACCTTGACTTCGACTCCCTTTCTGTCGGCCAGCCGGATATTGTAACGGACCTTGTGGTGAAAGTCCATCAAGATTTTGTCCTCTGTCTTTCCACGCAAATCCAGCCTGAAAACAAACCTGGGCTGGATACCCTCATAGTTTTCCAAGCCGCGGCTTACCTTAAAGCCCAGGCTTTTAACAATTTCCTCAAACTGCCTGTCCTCTATCTCTATATCCGGATCCATCTTCAGGGCATAGCTCCTATATTTTTTGGCCAGCTGCTTGCATTTATCAAGGAGCTCCCTAAGAGTTTGGGCATCATGGGGATCGCAGACCGGTCCGCGTGGTGCATACATCATAGTAAAGGGTAGGAAGGGTATCTTCCTGA
>CAZQCL010000008.1:10281-26311 GCA_964592435.1 uncultured Oscillospiraceae bacterium | reverse complement strand
ACACAGGTTTTGATGCGCCCAACCTATTTCAGGTATACAGCTTTAATTCCGGTATCTACTGCTCCTTGTCCTGTTCCAGTTCTTTGCTCAGCTTTTTAATTGCTTTCTTTTCAATACGCGAAACATACGAGCGGGATATGCCCAGCATGCCTGCGATTTCCCGCTGTGTTTTGCTTGCGCCGTTCACAAGACCATATCGAAGCTCCAATACTGTTTTTTCGCGTTTTTTTAGGACGGATTTCATTTTATTATAAAGACGCTTTACCTGGATTTTCAGTTCTACCTCATCAATTATAGATTCCGTTTCATTGCCGATTACGTCTATCAATGTGATTTCGTTGCCCTCGCGGTCAATTCCGATTGGGTCATGGAGAGACACCTCATTTTGTATCTTTTTTGTAGATCTTATTTGCATTAATATTTCATTTTCGATACAACGAGCGGCATATGTGGCAAGCCTGGTACCTTTTGACTGATCGAAGGTTGAAATTGCCTTGATCAGTCCGATTGTCCCTATTGAGATTAAGTCATCACTGTCACCGCTGTATGTACCGTACTTTTTGACAATATGAGCTACAAGCCGCAGGTTCCGTTCAATAAGTGTATTTCTGGCATCTTCGCTGCCTTCTTTGTATGCTTCTATGAATTTTTGCTCTTCTTCAGGTGTTAATGGCTGTGGAAATGAGTTTGAATTTGTAACATAACCAAGCTGAAAAAATACACTGCCAAGGACTTCATTCATCATAGTGAATAAGAAGTGCAGCAAGCTTAGCACCTCCCCCAAAAATTGGTCACCATATGAGTATATGAAGCTAAATGGGAAAAGTTGCCTGTCCAATTTGTTAAATATTTTTTGTTTGCTAATTTGCTGCCCATGTGGTATACTACATTACGATAAAAATACACACACAGTTTGACGTCTGAATAAGTGCCCTTGGGTCTTTTGGCCGGATGAGAGCTGTGGAGGTATAAACTTAAGGAGGATTTTTATATGTCAGTTATTTCAATGAAGCAGCTGCTGGAAGCAGGTGTCCATTTTGGGCATCAGACCAGGAGATGGAACCCTAAAATGGCCGAATATATCTTTACGGAGAGAAACGGCATCTACATTATCGATTTACAGAAAACAGTTAAAAAAATTGATGAGGCTTATTTTTTTATCAGGGAAATCGCCATGAACGGCGAGGATGTGCTTTTTGTCGGCACGAAAAAGCAGGCGCAGGAATCCATTAAGGAAGAAGCGGACAGATGCGGCCAGTATTATGTTAATGCAAGATGGCTGGGCGGCATGCTCACGAACTTTAATACTATCCGTAAGAGGATCAACAGGCTCAAACAGCTTGAAAATATGGAGGAGAGCGGAGTGTTTGAAGTTCTTCCAAAAAAAGAAGTTATCAAGCTGAGAGCTGAGATGGAGAAGCTGGAAAAATACCTCGGTGGCATAAAGAACATGAATAGCCTTCCGGGAGCTTTGTTTATCGTTGATCCGAGAAAAGAAAGAAATGCTATTCTTGAAGGAAGGAAGCTGGGTATTCCTATAGTAGCTATTGTTGATACAAACTGCGATCCTGATGAAGTGGATTATGTTATCCCGGGCAATGACGATGCGATCAGGGCTGTGAAGCTTATCGCTTCCAAAGTAGCAGATGCCGTACTGGAAGGTCGTCAGGGAGAGCAGCTTGATGAGGAAGTGGAAGAAGCACAGGCTGTTGAAGCACAAGCTGCTGAAAGACAGGCAGAAAGCAATGAGAAGACCGAAGCGGCAGAGCCGGCAAAAGCAGCAGCAGAACCAGCAAAAGCAGCAAAAGCAGCAGCAGAACCGGCAAAAGCGGCAGAACCGGCAAAAGCGGCAGAACCGGCAAAACCAGCAGCACCGGCAAAACCAGCAAAAGCAGCAAAAACAGCTACGGAAACAACAGAAGTTAAAGAAGCTATAGAGGCTAAGGAAGCTGCAGCAGCTGAAGCGGCTACAGAAACGAAAGAAGCCGTGGAGGCTCAGTAAAGGATTTTATGGGAATAAACGCCATTTATATGGCTAATAATATGATTATTATTGTTTGGAGGAGTTTGAATGATTACTGCTGATTTAGTAAAACAGTTACGTGAAAGAACCGGGTCAGGCATGATGAATTGCAAAAAGGCTTTAGTTGAAGCAGATGGCAATATTGAAAAAGCAATAGAGATTTTAAGGGAAAAGGGTCTGGCAGCGGCGGCAAAGAAAGCCGGCAGAATAGCTGCTGAGGGGCTTGTGGATTCATATATACACGGGAACGGCAGAATAGGTGTACTTGTTGAAGTTAATATAGAAACTGACTTTGCGGCCTCAAATGATGACTTTAAGCAGCTGGTCAAGGATATAGCGATGCAGATCGCTGCCACAAAGCCTGAATATGTCAGCAAGGAAGATGTACCGGCAGATATCATCGAAAAGGAAAAGAATATCCTTAGGGGACAGGCAAGGAATGAAGGAAAGCCTGAAAAGATCATTGATAAGATGGTTGAAGGAAGAATTCAAAAATTCTACAAAGAGGTCTGTCTTCTTGAGCAACCCTGGATCAGGGATCCCGACAAAACAATCCAACAGCTTGTTACCGAGAAAATTGCTACTATCGGTGAAAACATCAATGTAAGGCGGTTTGCAAGGTTTGAAAGAGGCGAAGGGTTGGAAAAGAGGGAAGAGAATTTTGCTGAAGAGGTAGCAAAGCAAATTGGTGGCTAAATAAAGTGAGGGGAGCATATAAAAATATGTTCCCTTTTTAATAATGAGCTAATAATGCGTTAATGATTTGCAAAAATTATAGAAGGAATTTAATTATTTTTGTAGAACAGTATATTAGATGGGGGTTGCAATCAACATGACACCAAAATACAGGAGAGTTCTGCTGAAGCTCAGCGGAGAAGCACTTGCGGGAAAACAAAAGATGGGTATTGATGTTGATACACTCGGCATTATTACCGACAAAATTGGTGAAGTCTACAATCTGGGAGTGGAAATCTCTATTGTTGTTGGCGGAGGCAACTTTTGGAGGGGCAGAAGCGGAGTGGGAATGGATAGGACAACGGCCGATCATATGGGTATGTTGGCTACGGTTATTAACGCACTGGCCTTGCAGGATTCTCTGGAATCCAGGGAAATACCTGTAAGAGTGCAGTCTGCCATTGAAATGCGGCAGATTGCGGAGCCTTATATTAGAAGGAGAGCGGTAAGACACCTGGAGAAGAAAAGGATCGTTATATTCGGATGCGGCCTTGGTAACCCATACTTCTCTACAGATACGGCAGCTGCGCTCAGAGCCGCGGAGATAGATGCTGACGTTATTTTGAAGGCTACTATGGTGGATGGAGTGTACGATTCTGATCCAAAGAAGAATAAGGATGCGGTCAGGTATGAAACTATCACGTTTGCCGATGCTCTTGGTAAAAGGCTTGGTGTGATGGATTCCACAGCATTATCCCTTTGCATGGATAATAACATACCCTTGATTGTTTTTGATATGAGTGATCCCGGAAATATTGTCAGGGTTGTCAAAGGTGAGAATATTGGGACGATTTTAACCTAAAAAGCAAATTGAAAAAAGCAAATTTAAGGAGGGTTTTTTATGGAGGATAATTCTTACAAGGAAATTGAAACAAAAATGACGAGGGCGATTGATGCCTTGAAGGAAGAATTGGCGGGGCTGAGAGCCGGGAGGGCCAATCCGGCCATACTGGATAAAATAACCGTTGACTATTACGGAGTACCGACCCCCATAAACCAGCTGGGGAGTATCTCTGTTCCAGAAGCACGGGTTATTATTATTCAACCATGGGAAGCCAAGATACTCAAGGATGTAGAGAAAGCCATACAAAAGGCGGATATTGGTATTAACCCCAATAACGACGGGAAAGTCATCCGTCTTATATTTCCGGTGCTGACTGAAGAGAGAAGAAAGGAACTGACAAAGACCGTAAAAAAGCAGGGAGAAGAAGCGAAAATCGCGGTGCGCGCAGTTAGAAGAGAAGCAATTGAGCAGTTTAAGGCTCAGGAGAAAAAGAGCGAGATTACTGAAGATGATTTAAGGGTTTCAGAGCAGGAAGTCCAGAAATTGACCGATAAATATGTGGCGAATATCGACAAAATCGTTGAGGCTAAGGGAAAGGAAATCATGGAGGTTTAGTCTGTGATTGTGTTTTGAACAGACGTGAAGAATATGCAGATACCTGATGTCTCAGGATTTAGATTGGAGAATGCATTTGAAATATTGACATCCGCGGGGATTGAAAGGATTGTTGTTCATACGACGGCGCCTCCCAGGCACAGGGACACCGGTTATGATAGCAACTCAAGGGTCATTAGGCAGAAAGCATCCGAAGATAATACGATTGAGCTGCTGGTATGCAACATACATATCAAATAAGCTGTGTTTTGCAGCACCAATGTAAGGGGACACTTCCGCGCAGGGCTGGTTCGCAGGGTGAGCGGCGGATAATGTCCCCTTTGAAATCTGAATTGAAGCAGGGCAAGGAGGTACTTTATGTGGCTTTTTAGCCGTATGAAGAAAAGACAGGTTTTAGAGAATCCGGAGAAAATGCCTGATCATATTGCAATCATAATGGACGGGAATAGGAGATGGGCTGATAAAAAGGGCTATCCAAGAAGTCTGGGGCACAGGGAAGGGGCTAACAACCTCAAACGGATTGTGGACGATTGCAATAAAATCGGGCTCAAGTACCTGACCGTTTATGCCTTTTCCACCGAAAACTGGTCAAGGCCAAAGAGTGAAGTGGATACTCTAATGTCGTTGCTTAAGGAGTTTCTAAGAGACGCTGATAAGACCCTGTCCGGAAAAAACATAAGAATAAGGGTAATCGGTGAAAAGGCAGGACTATCCGATTCAATTGTCAAAGAGATTAATAGGGTGGTTGAGAAGTCGGAGAAAAACACAGGATTGAATCTCATAATTGCATTAAACTACGGCAGCAGAAATGAAATTGTTAATGCTGCGACGGAAATAGCTAAGGATGTTCAAAAGGGGCTGCTGAAGCCGGAGGATATAGATGAGAAATTGTTTTGCAAGCATCTTTACACATCCGGTATTCCGGATCCGGATCTGGTGATCAGGCCAAGCGGGGAAAACAGGATAAGTAATTTCCTGCTATGGCAGTCGTCGTATGCAGAGTTCTGGTACTCCGATATTTTATGGCCGGATTTTACTATGGAAGATTTGTTACGAGCAATTGAAGATTATCAAAAAAGAGATAGACGATATGGGGGCTTGTGAGCATGAGGACAAGGGTAATAAGCGCGATAGTGGCAATTGTACTGCTGTTGATAATTGTCTATCTGGGCAGTACGGCAATAGGTCTGGCGATATTTTTGCTGGCGTTGGGTGCAATATATGAGTTTAACAGAGCACTGGAAAAGGGTGGCGCCAAGCCTATATACGCTGTTGGCTATTTGGCCTGTCTTCCGCTGTTATATCTGGCGATTGAAAAGCTGCTGCCCACAGGGATTAGGGCCTACGTTGAAAGCAATTATCTGCTTATAGCTGCAACAGGCTTATTTATCCTGCTGGTAGTTTTGTTTTGTCTTGCCATGTTTTCCAATGGTAAATATAGTATAAGCGACATAGCTATTACACTGTTTGGAATTGTATACATTGTTTTTCTTTTTTCATTTGTTACACTGACAAGCAATATGAAAAATGGAAACATATATATATGGCTTATTTTTATTGGGGCGTGTGCCACAGACACCTTTGCATTTTTCACCGGCATAACCATCGGAAAGACGAAGATCATCCCGAAAATCAGTCCCAAAAAGTCTTTGGAAGGCTGTATAGGAGGAGTTGTCGGCTGTGTGCTTGCTATGCTGGTCTTTGGAAGCGTTTTTAAATCCGAGCTTGGCACGCCGATGGTTCATTTTGCAGTTTTGGGTCTCCTTTGCGGCGTGATTTCGCAAATCGGAGATTGGTCGGCATCCTCCATAAAAAGGGCTGTAGGTCTAAAGGATTTCGGAAATATCATGCCCGGCCACGGCGGAGTGCTGGACAGGCTTGACAGCATACTTTTTGTGGCTCCGACCGTATATTTTTACATAAACCTATTTTTTCAGGGAGTATAATGGATGGCAAAGAACATTGCAGTTTTGGGATCGACAGGGTCTATAGGCGTACAGACGCTGGATGTTGCAAGGAATTTGGGGATTCAGGTAAGTGCCTTGACAGCGTGCTCAAGGATAGATTTGCTTGAAAAGCAGGCAAGGGAGTTCAAGCCGTGTTTAGTATCAATAGGAGAGGAGCGGCTTGCTCTTGAGCTTAAGAAAAGGCTTAGTGGACTTGGAATTGATGTATATTATGGCTCGGAAGGCTTGAAGGCAGCAGCGGCCATCAGTCAGGCGGATACGGTTGTTGCCGCTATAGTGGGTATTGCCGGGTTGATACCAACTATAGAAGCCATTCGGCACGGTAAAAGCATTGCTCTGGCCAACAAGGAGACCCTTGTAACAGCAGGGGAAATTGTGATGGCAGAAGCAGCAGCTCATAATGCTTCAATATTTCCTGTGGACAGTGAGCATTCGGCAATTTATCAGTGCCTGGCAGCCAACAGGAAGCAGGATGTGGAAAGGCTTATTATAACTGCGTCCGGTGGGCCCTTTAGAGGGAAAAGGCCCGAGGAGCTTGAAAATGTCACTGTTGAACAGGCATTGAAGCACCCTAACTGGAGCATGGGAAATAAAATTACTATTGATTCAGCTACCCTTATGAATAAAGGCCTTGAGGTGATAGAAGCCCGCTGGTTGTTCGGATTTGCGCCGGAAAAGATCAGCGTTCTGCTGCATCCCCAAAGCATTATTCATTCTATGGTGGAATATGTAGACGGCTCTGTAATAGCTCAGCTGGGTCCGCCGGATATGCGCATTCCCATACAGCTGGCCTTGACATGGCCGCAAAGGGCCGGTAACGAGTTTCCCAGGGTGGATTTGCTTGAGCATGGCACACTTACCTTTGAGGAGCCGGACATGGACAGCTTTGTTTGCCTCAGGCTTGCCTATGAAGCATTGAGGCTGGGAGGCACGATGCCTGCCGCAATGAACGGGGCAAATGAGGCAGCAGTCGAATTGTTTTTGAATAGGAAAATAGGCTTTTGCGATATACCCAGGCTGATTGAAAGGGTAATGCAAGCCCATATTGTGAATACAATGCCACATCTTGATGATATAATAGAAGTAGATGAATGGGCAAGAAAAATGGTTGGAGGAAGCATATGAATCTGCTGTTGGCAATACTGGCATTTAATATAATTGTTATTGTTCATGAGCTGGGACATTTCCTGCTAGCGAAGAAAATGGGCATCAAGGTGCTGGAATTCTCACTTTTTGTGGGACCGAAGATATTTAGCATAGACCGGGGAGGCACGACATATTCGCTGAGGCTCTTTCCCATAATGGCTTATGTGAAAATGGAGGGCGAAGATGAGGAATCCGACAGTGAGGACTCTTTCAATAAAAAATCTAAGACAGCGCGAGCAGTGACTATCCTGGGCGGCCCTATAGCCAATATACTATTGGCAGTGGCACTACTGATGGCTGTGTTTGCAATAGAGGGATATTCTTCGACTGAGGTGGGGCGTGTTGTGGAAAATTCAGCTGCTGCGCAGGTTGGCATACAAAGCGGTGATAGAATCACTTCCTACGATGGGAAAAGAACACTTCTGCCAATTGATGTGGTTCAGTTTCTGTATGTGTCAAAGGGTGATATAGCACAGGTAGAGTACGAACGGGGTGGGAAGCGGTTTACAGGGGAGCTGAGGCCTGTTACGCATCCCGAATCAGTTAAGCCTAAGCTTGGTATTTCACTAAACAGCGAGAATGCTGCCGATTCCAATGTTGTTATGGCGCTGTCTCCCGGCATGCCCGCAGAGAAGATGGGCATACAGGTTGGGGACAGAATTGTTGCACTGAACGGAATTGAAATCGACAATGCCGATGAACTGATTAAATGTGTCGATGAAAACGGCATGAATCCGATTCAGGTGAAAGCATTGCGTGGTGACTCGGAGGTTAATGCGACAATTATGCCCCAGGAGGTCAAGTCCGAGGAGTGGTATGATATAGGGTTAGCCTTCTCCATGAAGAAAGGTGGCATATTTGAATCACTTTGGCAGTCTCTTGTATTCACCGTTTCCATTGTCAGGAGCGTGGGATATAGCCTTGTATGGCTCATAACAGGGAAAGCTGGACTTACGGAGCTTATGGGGCCCATCGGCATGGTCAGCACAATAAGCACTTCAGTGGCGATGGCACCTAATCTGTCTGAAATGCTGCTCTACCTTATGAATGTTACCGCCTACCTGAGCATTGCCATAGGTGCCACAAATCTAATTCCTTTTCCCATGCTTGACGGAGGGAAGCTGGTGCTCATAGGCGTAGAAGCTGTCAGAGGCAAGCCGATTAGCCCGGAAAAGGAAGGATATATATCCCTGGTGGGCTTTGCACTGATTATTTTGCTGGGTATTTTTGCAGCCTATAATGACATCGTAAGAATTGTTACAGGCTAGCGGATCATATTGCTGTTGTGGGATGTGAAACCGGCTAAAATGATTATGCTGCAGTGTTCGTGTGAGTATCTGGTGCAAGGAAAAACTGAAAACGAAAGGGCTCTAACCTGAAATGAACCAGTCTTTTAAACGAAGAAACACAAGAAGAATCCGTATAGCTGATATTTTTATTGGCGGCGACGCTCCCTTGACGGTCCAGTCTATGACTAATACCAACACCGCAGATGTGACCGCAACGGTGGAACAAATCAAAAGGCTTGAAGAAGCCGGGTGTGATATAGTAAGAGTTGCAGTTCCCGACAAGGAAGCCGCTAAAGCAGTTAAGGCTATAAAGAAAGCAATCGGGATACCATTGGTAGCGGATATTCATTTTGACTACAGGCTTGCGCTGACCTGCATCGCCGGTGGTGTTGATAAAATTCGCCTTAACCCGGGCAATATCGGCGGCAGCGAAAGGGTCAGGAGGGTCGTCGAGGCTGCAAGGCCAAGAGGCATTCCCATAAGGATAGGCGTCAATTCCGGCTCCGTTGAAAAGCATATACTGTCCAAGTACGGAGGCCTTAGTGCTGAAGGCATGGTGGAAAGTGCGCTCAGTCATGCTCGCATGCTGGAGGATGTAGGCTTTGAGGATATTATTATTTCATTGAAGGCCTCAAGCGTTCCCATGACAATAGAGGCATATCGGCTGATGGCGCAAAAGACGGATTATCCGCTGCATATAGGTGTTACGGAAGCCGGGACGCTGTTTGGGGGGACGGTAAAGTCTGCCGCAGGGATCGGCTGCTTGCTTTCGGAGGGAATCGGAGATACATTGAGGGTGTCATTGACAGGCGATCCGATTGAGGAGATCCGGGTCGGCATAGAGATATTGAAGGCATTGGGCTTGCGCAAAACAGGCCTGGAATTTATTTCGTGCCCTACCTGTGGACGGACACGAATAGATCTTATAAAAGTGGCAAACGAAATACAAGAGCGGCTTGTGGGCTGTGATAAGCAGATTCGTGTAGCTGTCATGGGCTGCGCTGTGAATGGCCCGGGTGAGGCTAGAGAAGCCGATATCGGGATAGCGGGAGGGAATGGTGAAGCCCTGCTGTTTAAGAAGGGTGAAATCATCCGAAAAATCCCGCAGGATAGGATCGTTGAAGAGCTGCTTGCAGAAATAGAGAAGCTATAGAAAGCAATTACTTTAGATAAACTTTAAAGGGGATTCACAAATGTCAGAAGCGGAAATGAATAAGAGCTTTGTCGAAACCTTTCCTGATTTGGAGCTTGACAAGGGCATATCGGACTGTTTTCAAAATGTTAAAATCAAAGGCCTGGGAATAAGAAAAAAGACTGGAAAATTGATGGTCAAGGCCACTGCGGACAGACTAATACCCGTCTCTATTGTGGAGCAGGCAGAGTCTGCGCTGGAGTCGGCTTTTTCTATGAAGGTTGAAATTAAGCTGAAATTTAAGCTTGATATGTCCATAGACGACATTATTTCGGAATATTGGGACAGCATCGTATACGTAGTAAATTCAAAGGCGGCATCGAGCAGAGGCATTCTCAACGGCAACCGTTGGGAGCTGAAGGAGAATAATATGAAAATACAGCTTGCTACTGCCGGATGCGATATACTCAAATCCCTGGGCTGCGATAGAATGATTGAAAAAATAATCAAGGACGCTTTTGGGGAAAGGATACTTGTTACCTTTCAAGATAACGAGCTTGATCAGAATACCCGTGAAAAATATATTGAGCTTAAGGAAAACGAAGAAGCCCGCTTGAACGACCTGCTTATTCTCGAAGAGAAGGCGGCAAAGGGAAGAAAAAGACGAAGAAAAAAGCTGAGAGACAAGGATGATTCGCAGATTCTTGAAATTATTCTCGGTAAAAATTTTAATGACCGTCTGATGAAAATGAGCGAGGTTACCCAGGAGTCCGGAAGAGTAGCTATACTTGGTGATGTCGGAAATGTCGAATTTAGGGAAATCCGCGGAAATCGTTACATATGCTCCTTTGACATGTCGGACTATACCAGCTCTGTGACTGTGAAGCTATTTGTCCAAAAAGATGACTATGATCTAAGGGCTGAGCAAATTACCGATGGCCTTTATTTCAAGGTTCGCGGTGAAGCCCAGTTTGATAAATATGCCAGGGATCTGTCCATTATGGCTACAGACATCCTATCAATGGAAAAAAAGATAAAGATGGACGAGGCTGAGGTCAAAAGAGTTGAGCTGCACCTGCATACACAGATGAGTGCTATGGATGCAGTTACACCGGTGGGTAAATTGGTGGAGCGCGCCGCAAAATGGGGACATAAGGCGATTGCCATAACCGATCACGGCGTAGTTCAGGCCTTTCCCGATGCGTATAATGCAGGAAGAAAGAATGATATTAAAATTCTTTACGGCGTGGAGTGCTATCTTTTAGATAACGAACCACCGGTTGTATATAAGGACTCAGGTCAACAGGATGGCTACCCGATTGAAGGCGGGTTCGTAGTATTTGATATAGAAACTACCGGCTTGAACGCCGGCAAGGATAAAATTACTGAGATTGGCGCAGTCAGCGTTGAAAAGGGAAAGATTCGTGATACATTCACTACCTTTGTCAATCCCGGTATTCCAATCCCAAAATTCATTACAAAGTTAACCGGCATTACCGACGCAATGGTGGCAGATGCCCCGCCTATCGGGCAGGCTCTGGAAGGCTTTCTGGAATTTGTGGGAGATATGCCGCTTGTAGCACATAATGCAACCTTTGATACGGGCTTTATAAAGGCTGCCGCTGCAGTTGAGGGGAAAGAGCCTGGCAATATCATTGTTGATACGCTACAGATGAGCAGGAGCATGTTTCCGCAGCTGAGCAAGCATAAACTCAATGTGGTGGCAAAGCATCTTGGCGTCAAGCTGGATAACCACCATAGAGCGGTGCATGATGCAACCGCGACTGCTGAAATATTCATTAAATGCCTTCAGATGCTAATGGAGAAGGGGGCACATACGCTGGACGACGTTGCGGAAGCCTTGTCTGGCCATTTTGATTATAAACAGGCTAATTCCTACCATACCATATTGCTGGTTAAGAACTTCACAGGACTAAAGAACCTGTATAAAATCATATCTGAATCTCATCTTAATTATTTTTATAAAAGGCCCAGAGTGCCAAAAAGCCTGCTGCTTAAATACCGCGAAGGCCTGATTGTAGGGAGTGCCTGCGAGGCTGGAGAGCTTTACGGTGCCATGGTCATGAGGAAAAGCGCCAAGGAGATTGAAAGGATCGCCGGCTTCTATGATTATCTGGAGATTCAGCCCCTTGGAAATAATGAGTTCTTAGTTGCAAGCGGCAAGATAGCAGGGCAGGAAGAGCTTAAGCAGCTGAACAGGCAGATTGTACAGCTTGGGGAAAAGCTGGACAAGCCCGTTGTGGCAACCTGTGATGTGCACTTCTTGGATCCGCAGGATGAAGTCTTCAGGAGGATTATGATGTACGGCCAGGGCTATCCTGACGCGGACAAGCAGGCCCCTTTATTTTTCAGGACAACTGAGGAGATGCTGGAGGAATTTGATTACCTTGGGAGTAAAAAGGCCCATGAGGTCGTGGTAGAGAATACCAACCTGATTGCCGATATGATTGAAGAAGTTATACCCATCCCTCAGGGCACTTATGCGCCGAGCATTGACGGGGCGGAGCAGGAAATAGAAGATATAGCATACGCGAATGCCTATGAGATGTATGGTAATCCGCTGCCTGAAATAGTATCTAAGAGGCTTAAAAAAGAGCTGACCTCAATAATAAAGAACGGATTTGCAGTCATGTATGTTGTGGCGGAGAAGCTGGTGTCAAAATCTAATGAGGACGGCTACATTGTAGGTTCAAGGGGCTCTGTAGGCTCCTCCTTTGCGGCGACTATGACAGGGATAACGGAGGTTAACCCCCTGCCGCCTCATTACATCTGCAAAAGCTGCAAATATTCTGAGTTTATTACTGATGGTTCTGTCGGATCAGGCTTTGATCTGCCTGAAAAGGACTGTCCTGTATGCGGTACACCGCTTAAGGGGGACGGACACGATATACCATTTGAGACATTTTTAGGATTTGATGGGGACAAAGCTCCCGATATTGACCTGAATTTTTCAGGAGAGTACCAGGCACAAGCCCACAAGTATACCGAGGTGCTGTTCGGAAAAGGGAATGTGTTCAGAGCCGGGACGATTGCTTCTATTGCTGATAAGACCGCCTATGGTTTTGTTAAAAAGTACCTGGATGAAAAGGAATTTGTTGTGTCCAATGCGGAGGTTAACAGGCTGGTACGCGGCTGCACAGGCATAAAGAAAACAACGGGACAGCATCCGGGCGGTATTATTGTAATACCGGATAAATATGATGTCTATGATTTCACGCCGATTCAAAGACCGGCGGATGATGTTAAATCGGATATTATTACGACCCATTTTGACTTTCATTCACTGCACGATACCATATTAAAGCTGGATATTTTGGGACATGATGATCCTACAATGATAAGAATGCTTGAAGATCTGACCGGTATCAATATAAATGATGTTCCTGTGAACGATGAGAAGGTTATGGGGCTGTTCCTATCGACGCAGCCTCTTGGGATTGAGCCGGAAGACATTAACAGCGAGGTTGGAACCTTTGCGCTGCCGGAGTTCGGTACAAGGTTTGTAAGGCAGATGCTTCTGGATACTAAACCAAAGACATTTTCCGACCTGCTGCAAATAAGCGGACTGTCCCATGGAACCAATGTTTGGCTCAATAATGCACAGGATCTGGTCAGGAACGACATCTGCACCATATCTGAGGTCATCGGAACAAGAGATGGCATTATGGTTTATCTTGTGTATAGGGGACTCCCGCCCAAAAGCGCGTTCAAGATTATGGAGGATGTGAGAAAGGGAAAGGGACTTGAGCCTGAATATGAAGAGGAAATGAAGGCATATTCAGTACCGGATTGGTATATAGAGTCCTGCAAAAAGATTAAGTACATGTTCCCGAAGGCGCATGCGGCGGCCTATGTATTGTCGGCAGTGAGGATTGGCTGGTTCAAGGTATATCATCCCCTGGCCTTTTATGTGGCATATTTCACAGTTAAGGCAGATGAATTCGATGCCGCATTGACGACACACGGAAAAGAGAAGGTATGTCAGGAGATTAGTGAGCTGGAGAAAATGGGAAACTCTATTTCGGCAAAGGATAAAAATGTTTTAACGATTCTTGAGGTTGCCAATGAGATGTATGCCCGCGGAATAGAATTTTTGCCTGTGGATCTGTACAAATCGGCCGGAACCAGATTCTTAATTGAGGGTGATGGGATACGACCACCCTTGAATTCTTTACAGGGCCTGGGCACAACAGCGGCCAATTCCATAGTGGAGGCACGTGAACAGGGAGAGTTTATCTCCATTGAAGATCTGAGAATTCGATCAAAGGTCAGTAAAACAGTTATTGATATACTGAAGCAGAGCGGCTGTCTGAAAGGTATGCCGGAAAGCAGCCAAATGAGCCTTTTTAGTTTTATAAATAATGATTGATAATTGAACAAAAGCATGTTATACTAATTATCGAGTGAGCCGAAAAGCAGATTATTGCGATATAATAACCTGCGGGCGAGCCGGATCAGGTATATGTTTATTTGGTGAAGAGTGGGCTGAACCCACTCTTTGTCTTTAACATAAGAAGTATGGCGTTGTGGCATAACACTTAAGGTTGAAAGGATTGGATTTTTGTATGGCAAAAAAACGGGTGGTGGATATCATTTCGGAAATGGCGCAGCCTATAGTGGATGCGCTGTCTTTTGAATTGGTGGATGTGGAGTTTGTTAAGGAAGGTGCTAATTGGTATCTGAGAATTTATATAGATAAAGCCGGAGGAATCGGCATTGACGACTGCCAAAGAGTCAGCCAGGAATTAAGCGATAAGCTGGATGAAATCGACCCGATTAAGCAAAGTTATATACTGGAGGTGTCGTCACCGGGCGAAAGACCGCTGAAGAAGGCGCGAGATTTTGAACGGTTTAAGGGTGAGGCGGTTGAAGTGAAGCTATTCCAGCCACTTAACGGCAAGAAAATTTTTGTCGGTGAATTGCTGGGCTTAAGCGGAGATGTGTTTGAGATTAAGACCGATGATGGTGTTGCGATGAGCTTTGACAGAAAAGATACTGCTCTGGTGAGACGGGTAATACGGTTCTAAAGAAAATAAGGAGATTTCGAACTTTTCGGTATATGACAGGAGGTATAGTATGAGTGCAGAATTGATTCTTGCATTAGAACAATTGGAAAAGGAAAAGGGAATAGAGATGGAGGTGCTGATTGAAGCAATTGAAGCCGCCCTCATTTCAGCCTACAAGAGGAACTTTGGTTCCACACAGAACGTAAGGATTAATATTGATCGTGAATCCGGCGATGTAAGGGTATTTGCACTGAAAACAGTCACTTCCGGTCCTGAGATTGAAGAAGGTGAGATTTCTCTGGAGGATGCGAAAGCTCTCAATAGTGTATATGAGGAAGAGGATATCGCAGAGATAGAAGTTACTCCGAGAAAATTCGGAAGAATAGCTGCCCAGACGGCTAAACAGGTCGTCATGCAGCGAATAAGGGAAGCTGAGCGTGAAATTATATTCGATGAATATTCTAACAAGGAAGGGGACATTGTTACCGGAATTATTCAAAGAAGTGAAAGAAAGAATGTTATAATAGACCTTGGCAAAGCAGAGGCTTTCATGGGGATGTCCGAACAGACAAACGGAGAAGAGTACCGCTTCAATGACAGAATTAAAACTTATATCGTAGAAGTAAAAAAGACAAGCAAGGGGCCTCAAATCATGGTTTCCAGAACACATCCGGGACTTGTTAAAAGGCTTTTTGAATTGGAGGTTCCTGAAATACATGATGGCACGGTTGAAATAAAGAGCATATCCAGGGAGGCCGGATCCAGAACGAAAATAGCTGTTTCTTCCAGGGATTCCAATGTGGATCCCGTTGGTGCCTGTGTCGGGCAAAAGGGTACCAGAGTTCAAGCCATCGTGGATGAGCTTAGGGGTGAAAAGATTGATATAATCAAGTGGAGCAGTGTGCCTGAAGAGTATATTGCCAGCAGCTTGAGCCCGGCAAAGGTTGTTAGAGTCGACATCAGCGAGGATGGAAGAACAGCCAGGGTAATCGTACCCGATTTCCAGTTGTCTCTTGCAATTGGCAAGGAAGGACAGAATGCCAGGCTTGCTGCCAAGCTTACCGGATGGAAAATCGACATAAAGAGCGAATCCCAGCTAAGAGCAGCTATTGAAGAGCAAATGTTCAACATGGATGGCATTTACAATGAGGATGAAGAGGACGCGGATGACATCGACGATGGATATGAGTATGATGATGAAGATATAGAGAATACGGAAGACATCGATAATATGGAAGAGGGCGAAGAGGGCTTTGAAGAGTATTCTGGTGAGGATATTAGGGAAAACGCCGAGGAACCTTTGTTTACGGAA
>CAZQCL010000008.1:0-10181 GCA_964592435.1 uncultured Oscillospiraceae bacterium | reverse complement strand
GAGGAACCTTTGTTTACGGAAACTTCAAATGAGGAGCCATTATTTACGGAAGCTCCGGTTGAGGATACTAATGCTGAATCAGTTGAGGATCCGGAATAGGGGTGATGTGCTTGAAACAGAAAAGAATACCTTTGCGTATGTGTTTGGGATGTCAGGAGATGAAACCTAAAAAGGAATTAATTAGGATCGTCAGAGACAAGGAAGGGAACACAAGCGTTGATTTCATCGGTAAGAAAGCCGGCAGGGGCGCATATATATGCAAGAGCTCTGAGTGCTTCGAAAAAGTGGCAAAGTACCGTAGACTCGATAAAGCTTTTAGTGCCGGAATTGATACCGCTGTTTATGATATATTGAAACAGCAACTGGAGGGAAATGATGGCTGAAAGGATATATTCCTTTCTTGGACTTGCAACAAAGGCGGGAAAGCTGATTTCCGGAGAAGAGACCTGTGAAAGGATGCTTAAGTCCGGAAAGATATGCTTGGTTATTGTGGCTGAAGATGCTTCAGACAATACCAAAAGGAAGTTTAAGAATATGTGTGATTACAGAAAGGTAGACATCGAGTATTTCGGGAGTAAAGAAATGTTGGGCAGGTTTACCGGAAAAAAAATTAGATCTGTAATTGCTATAACCGATCGGGGGTTTGCCGGACATCTTAAGGAAATGATTTTCCGTGGTATAGAACTTGGGGGTGTATAGATTTGGAAAAGGTTAGAGTTTATGAGCTGGCAAAAGAGTTAAATACAACAAGTAAGAGGCTGATGGAAAAGCTTGCAGAGATTGATATTCAAGTAAAAAACCATATGAGCCTTTTGGAGGAAGATGAACTGAATGCATTATATAAGCATATCGGTGTCATAAAGCGTGAAGATAAAAAGGATGAGGCTGAAGGAAAGAAGCCTGAGGCTCCAGTGGCGCCGCCTGTACAGCAAAAGCAAGGTGTGCGACGAAAAAATGCACCCCGTATTATAAGGACTACTGAAATAATCATAAACAGTCAAGATGACGAAGATTTATCGATGAGTGGCAGGCAAAGAGGGGATGCTCGGGGAAATAGAAGCAGGCAAAGGAATGATTATGTCAAGACTACTGATGCAAATACGGGGCTACTGGCTGGATTTGTCAGGAAGAGCAGATCTGATTATTCGACATTAACTAACAGTGTAAAAAACGCTACTGATGCAAAGAATGAAAAAATTGCAGCAAATAAAAAAGAAGCTGCCCGCGCCGAAGCAGCTAAAACTGAGGCAGTTAAGGCAAAGGCAGATAAAGCTGATTTGAATGAAGCAGTAAAGCCGAAAGAGCAGGAGTCAGTGAGCGCAGAAACAGTTATATCCAAAAAGGATGATATGCCTATAATACAGGATAGCAAAGCAAAAGCAAAGGAAAAGGGTAGGCCGAAAAAGGAGAAGCAAAAGCATGATGCTACTGTTGTGCAAGGTTCAGAGGCAGCTACTGTTGAAAAAGGTGGCCAGCTTGATAAAAAAGCTGAGGATAGCGATGCACTAGCCGGTAAGATCACCGGTGAGCTACAAGCTGAAAAGACACAGAGTGATGAAGCAACACAGCTGGAAAAGAGCAAGCAGAAGGACACCAAACAGCGGGATACAAAGGTGCATGAGGCAAGACCTGTAAGTGAAGGACGGCAAGGCGCCAAACAGCAAGGTGACAGGCCGGCTCATCAGGGTAGTAGACAGCAAGGGGGCAGGTCATCCTATCAAGGCAGCAGACAGCAAGGCGATAGACAGCCATATCAAGGCAGCAGGCCTCAAGGTGGAACAGGTTACCGTCAAGGTAACAAACCACTTGATATTCCCAAGCCTGATTTGACAGTGGCTCAGAAGGAAGAGCTGGGCTCTCAGAGAAGTGAAAACAGAAGAGAGTTTGTTAGCAAAGATATTGATAAGGGCGCAAGGAGAGAGCAGAGAAAAGAAGCACCAAGGGTGCAGACCAGCAAGCCGAGCAGAAGGGTAAGGACACCAAGCATTGATCTTTCCGGAAAGAAAGGTGTTTCGGAAGTGCTCTCGGAAGACTTTATATTAAATGAGTTTTATGCCGATGCAGGGTCGAAGAGAAGGAGGCCGAGCAGGCAAAGGAAGGGCAAAGATACGCCGGTGAAGCATATTCCGCCCAGGGCTGTGCTCACGTCAATAACAATACCTGAAAGCCTGACAGTAAAGGAGCTGGCAGAATCATTGAAAAAGACATCTGCTGAAGTCATCAAAAAGCTGATGGCGTATGGCACGATGGCCACACTCAATCAAGAGATTGACTTTGATACTGCCACTGTCATTGCAGAGGAATATGGGGTCAAGACTGAAAAGGCGGTTATCATTAATGATGAGGACATTCTTTTTGATGACGCTGAAGAAACCGATCCCGACAAGCTTGTTTCCAGGCCGCCGGTTGTTGTAGTCATGGGGCATGTAGACCATGGGAAGACGTCATTGCTGGATGCGATAAGGTCAACCAATGTAATTGAAAGCGAAGCAGGCGGAATCACGCAGCATATTGGTGCTTATACGGTCAAAATCAATGACAGGAACATTACCTTCCTAGATACTCCGGGACACGAAGCCTTTACATCAATGAGAGCCAGAGGTGCACAGGTGACCGATGTAGCCATACTGGTAGTGGCGGCAGACGACGGCGTGATGCCCCAGACCGTTGAGGCGATTAATCATGCAAAGGCAGCAGATGTATCAATCATTGTGGCTATCAATAAAATTGACAAACCCGGTGCAAACCCGGATAAGGTTAAGCAGGAGCTTACACAGCATGGCCTTATATCGGAGGAATGGGGCGGCGATGTTATTTGTGTAAATGTATCGGCGAAGAAACGGGAGAATATTGATCAACTGCTTGAAATGGTATTGTTGACGGCTGATGTACTTGAATTAAAGGCCGATCCAAACAGGCAGGCAAAGGGTACGGTTATTGAAGCCAAGCTGGATAAAAACAGAGGTCCTTTGGCAACAGTGCTTGTACAAAGAGGCACGTTGAAGGTCGGCGATTCAATCGTCACAGGTGCTACGGTCGGAAGAATCAGAGCCATGGTTGACGACAAGGGCACTGCAGTAAAGAGCGCAGGTCCGTCAGAGCCGGTGGAGATACTTGGACTGTCTGAAGTGCCCGAAGCCGGAGAATTGTTCTATGCTATAGAAGATGAAAGGGTTGCAAGGCACCTTGTGGAAACGAGAAAGCATAAACAAAAGGAAGAGAATATGAATATCACCCCCAAGGTAACCCTTGATGATTTGTTTAATCAGATCCAGGAGGGCAATGTCAAGGAGTTGAACCTAATCATCAAAGCAGATGTCCAGGGTTCTGTGGAAGCGGTAAAGCAATCCTTGGAGAAGCTTACAAACGAAGAGGTAAGGGTTAATGTCGTACACGGTGGTGTTGGAGCTATAACTGAAACTGACGTGGTCTTAGCCGATGTTTCAAATGCTATTATTATCGGATTTAATGTAAGACCAGGCGCTAATGTACCGGAGGCTGCTGAAAGCGCCGGTGTTGATATGCGATTGTACACAGTCATATACAATGCGATTGAAGATATAGAAGCCGCGATGAAAGGCTTGCTCGATCCAACGTTTAAAGAGGTTGTGACAGGACATACTGAAGTCAGGCAGATTTTCAGGGCGTCCGGAATCGGAACTATTGCCGGAAGTTATGTATTGGACGGCAAAATTGTTAGGAATAGTGATGTGAGAGTTGTTAGAGACGGCATTGTTGTCTATGAAGGCAAGCTTGCTTCTTTGAAGCGTTTTAAGGATGATGTCAAGGAAGTACTGCAGGGATTTGAATGCGGTTTGTCCATTGAAAAATTCAATGATATCAAGGAAAAGGATATTATAGAATCCTATATTATGGAAGAGGTTAAGAGATAAGAGTAAGAATTATTGGGATGATGAGGCTGGATGGGCGGGAATACTGTCTGCCCGGCCTTTTTCTCTGAAGGAGTGATTTGAATGGCCAGAACAGAGAGAATATCTGAAGAAATAAAGAGGGAAATGAGTTCAATTATCCGTAATGAGCTGAAGGATCCCCGTGTGCCTGAAATGGTTAGCATCACAGGTGTCAATGTTACAAAGGATCTGCGATATGCCAGGATATACATTAGTGTGCTGGGGAGCGAAGAAGAAAAAGAGAATGCAATCCTGGGATTAAGAAGTGCTGCCGGCTTTATAAGGCGCGAAATTAGTCAAAGGCTCAGGCTACGCTATACACCGGAGCTTCTGTTTGAGCTGGACAACTCCATCGAGCGGGGAGTATACATTACAAAGCTGATAAATGATACCGTTCGGGGTAAATAGGAGGTTTCAAGGTGTTGGAAGAGATAGTTGCCGCAATAAATGAATCAGAGACCATAGCGATATTACCTCACATAGGTGCAGATGGAGATGCCCTGGGTTCCTCTTTTGCAATGGCTATTATGCTGTCCGGTATGGGGAAAAAGGTGGATGTTTTATTAAATGAGGATATACCGGAGGTATATGCCGACTTACCGGGTAGAGATTTTTCTCATGTTTATGAAAAGAATGATAAACAGTATGATATGGCACTTGCGTTGGACTGCGGAGATGTGCAGAGGTTGGCATCCGGGATAGATGTATTCAACGCAGCGGCAAAAAAGGTTAATATTGACCATCACGTGACCAATACCGAATTTGCCACATACAATCATGTTGACACAAGTGCGTCATCGACAGGGGAGCTTGTTTTTATACTTTTAGAGAAGATGGGACTAAAACCGGGGAAGGATGTAGCTATATGCCTTTATGTAGCCATAACGACTGACACCGGTGGATTTCGATATAGCAATACGACTGCCCGGACCCATCGGATTGCTGCTGAGCTGGTCGGTGAAGGGATCGATGTATCGGATATTTCACAGAGGGTTTTTGACACTGTATCTTACGAGAAGGTTAAGCTGACCGGAGCGGCCATTGAATCCCTTGAATTATTTGAAGGCGGTAAAATAGCCTTTATGTCACTTAGCAACGAAAAGATAAAGAGCCTGGCAACTAAGGAGGAGGACAGCGATGGCATTATAAATACTGCAAGAAATATTGCCGGTGTTGAGGTAGCTGTCTTGCTTAAGCAGCTTGAAGATGGCGAGGTCAGAGTAAATCTGCGTTCCAATAGCCATGTTGATGTTTCGGCTGTCGCTGCCAGATATTCCGGCGGAGGGCATAGCAGAGCGGCCGGCTTCACTGCCGTCGGCGACATGGAGCAGATAAAGGCCGGGCTACTGACAGAATTAAAGGACGAGCTGTGATATGGACGGTATTTTAAATGTCTTGAAGCCTGCCGGAATGACTTCCTTTGATGTGGTGGCATATCTACGCGGGCTGCTTGAGATTAAAAAAATAGGACATGCAGGCACTTTAGATCCTATGGCAGTTGGCGTCCTTCCGGTCTGCATCGGAAAGGCTACAAAGGCTATTGAATTTATGATGGATAAAGACAAGCTTTACAGGGCGGAGCTTACCCTGGGCATTACAACCGATACCCAGGATTCGACAGGCAATGTGCTTAGCTTCTGTGATGTGGAGTGCACTGATGAGGAAATAGATAAGGCGATAGCGTCCTTTGAAGGTAAATACCTGCAGCTTCCACCGATGTACTCTGCTTTGAAGGTAGACGGTAAGAAGCTATATGAGCTTGCCAGAGAGGGCAGGCAGGTGGAGCGGAAGCACAGGGAAGTACATATATATTTATCCAGGGTGATTCGGGTAGACAGGGCCGATGGAGTGCGGGTGCTGGTGGATGTGCATTGCTCGAAAGGTACATATATAAGGACCTTGTGTGCTGATATCGGAGAGAGGCTTGGCTGCGGCGGGCACATGTCTTTTCTCTTAAGAAAGAAGGCAGGCTCCTTTGACATAAATTCTGCATACACACTTGAAGGATTGTTGCAGATGAAAGAGAAGGGGCTGGTGGGGCAGGCGTTTTCGAGTGTTGACTCCATATTTAAGGAGTTGGACGGCATTACATTGGATGACATACAGGCAAAAAAGTTCAGGAATGGGATGGAGCTTGCTGTTCCCGGCCATTTAAGCGCCAACCGGCATGTTAGGGTTTATTGTGCCAGGGGTGGGTTTATGGCATTAGGTTCTCTCAAGAGAATAGAAGGTAAGATTTATTTGAAGGTTAGAAAATTTTTTTAGCTGCATTGCAGCTGATTGGGGTCCTATAATTGAAAACAATATACGGGAATAAAAACTTCACATTTGCTAAACACGGCTCCGCAGTGGGGCTTGGCAACTTTGATGGGCTTCATGTGGGGCATATGGCGCTTGTTAACACGCTGATTAGTGAGGCCAGGATTCATAACCTTGAATCAGTCGTTTATACATTCACAAAGCATCCGGAGAACATACTCAGGAAAGATTTATTCACTCATCAATTAACGACTGTTGGGAAAAGGATACAGATATTGAGCGAAACAGCTTTGGATAGTGTGTATTTTGACGAGTTTGATGAGGAATATTCCAGAATCGAGCCTGAGCGCTTTGTTAAAGAGATTTTGCTGGGCAGGCTGGGGGCGCGATTGGTAGTGGCCGGGTTCAATTACCGGTTTGGATATATGGGTGAGGGAAATGTAAATCTGCTCAAAGCTCTTGGCAAAAAGTACAATTTCCAGGTAATAATTATTCCTCCCGTGAAGATTGATAATGAATTGGTAAGCAGTAGCGTAATACGCAAATACGTTGCCAAAGGCGATATGGGAAAGGTTTTCAAGCTTTTGGGCAGGCATTATTCAATTACCGGAGAGGTGATGGATGGAAAGCGCCTTGGCAGAAGAATCGGTTTTCCAACAGCTAATTTGCATCCGGAGGATTATCTGGTTATGCCTAATGATGGCGTATATATAACAAAAACGTTATACAAGGGAGAATTCTACAGCAGCTTGACAAATATCGGAATGAATCCTACTTTTGGAGACATATCAAAAACTAAGGCTGAGACGCATATACTTAATTTTGATATGGATATATACAGGAGCAGCATAGAAGTATTTTTCCTGAAAAAATTGCGTAATGAAATAAAGTGTAAAAGTGCGCAGGAATTATCTGAGCAAATACATCGGGATGTACAGGCAGCAAAAGAATACTTTGGTTTATAAGACAAATATGAATTTTTACCGTAAATTAATTTGGCAGGTGTTCAGCTTTTTTGGAAATAGCGTCTTGTTATAGATTAAAGGATGGTAGATCAATGATTATAAAGATGGAAGACATAGGAAAAATTTATGATACCGGGAAGATTCAGGTGGAGGCATTAAAGAATGTCAGCCTCAACATCGAAGAGGGCGAGTTTGTATCAATAATGGGGCCTTCCGGTTCCGGCAAATCCACGCTGATGAATATTATAGGCTGTCTTGACAGGTTTACATCCGGATATTATGAGCTGGATGGTGTAAATATATCCAATCTTGAGGATACCGAGCTGGCTAAGATAAGAAATAGAAAGATCGGTTTTGTGTTTCAATCCTTCAATCTTCTTCCGAGGCTCACGGCGCTGCAAAATGTTGAGCTGCCCATAGTTTATGCCGGAGCAGGTAAGAAGCAGCGTAGAGAGAAGGCAATTGAGGCAATGGAAAAGGTTAGCCTGGTAGATAGGATGGATCACAAGCCCAATGAACTATCAGGCGGGCAAAAACAAAGAGTTGCCATAGCACGGGCTCTTGTAAATAATCCGGCAATAATCCTGGCAGACGAACCGACGGGAAACCTTGACACCGCTACAGGTGAGGAGATTATGGCAATATTTCAGGCGCTGAACAGGGAGGGCGATACAATAGTACTTGTCACCCACGAGCCCGATATTGCCCAACATACCAGGAGAATCATCAGATTCCGCGACGGTTTCCTTACTGATGATGAATTGGTAGATACACCTATCGATGCCAGGGACTTAATTAAGGAGCTTAAGTCAAAAGCTGTTGTTTGATGCAGTAAAGTAATAAAGGGAAGAGGATGATTGTATGTCAGAGGTTCAGGCAAATAACTCAGAGGTTCAGGTTGGCAACCTGAACGAGGAAGCTTCTGTGAAACAGCCGGGATTTTTCAAAAGATTACTTTGGATATTTACGTCGCCGGGAAAACTGATGGAAAGCTTGGCTGAAAGACCAAGAATTCTGTTCTGGATGATATTTGGGTCCTTGCCGATGGCCATATTATATGTTGTGAGAATGCCATTGTATAAGGACACGCTGCGTAAGGCTATTTTGGCTCAGTCTGAAATCTATGAAGCCTATGGAATGGAGATGACACCCGAAATGGTAGAGGCGGCACTGCCCACTTCGGTAATAACGGGTATTATCAGCATGCCGTTTGCAACAATCATTGGCTTTTTGTTAACAGCACTTATATTTTTTATAATACTTAAGCTGATGAACGGGCAGGGGAAGTATAAGGCTTATTTGTCGGTAACGGTGCATGCGAATATTATTACCGTGCTGTATACCCTTCTGCTTATTCCGATTTCTCATATTACCGGGAGCCTCCATGAAAATGCACCGCTGACAAGCCTGGCATCACTTGTGCCCCTAGATATGGAGGGGACTCCCCTTTATGCTATATTAGCCAATATTGACATATTCAGGATATGGTATTATGTACTTTTAGCCATTGGTTTTTGTGCAGTGAGCAGGCTGAAGGAGAAAAAAGTATACATAGTTACTGCTGTTATATTCCTGGTAGGGCTAGTGATTACTGTAGCAAGAACCTTAGCTGCAAGTGCAATTTTGAGTTAAGCAGCCCATTTAATAAGGTGTATGCCGGATTAGTCCGGAACGCAGACAAATAGGATGGAGGTCATAAATGAATAAAAAGCTATTAACCGCAATTATAGTTGGCATATTAGCCATTGGACTCATCTCTGTTGGGATTATTAGAGCTATGGGAGCACCGGGCGGTAATGTGGTTAAGGTGGAAACCACAAGAATAGAAAGGGGCGAGCTTTCCTCATATATTTCGGCAGATGGTGTCGTTGAAGAGGTCAATAAGATTGAGATCTTTTTTGATTCACCCCTGAAGGTAAACAGGGTCCTGATGAAGGAGGGGGATAAGGTAACAAAGGGACAGCAGCTGCTTGAATTGGATATGGATGCATTAAGCTCGCAGCTGGATACCTTAAAAATTAACAGGAACAGCCAGAAGATTTCATTGGAATCAAAGACCTTGGATGCTGAGGTCGAGAGGGCATTGATAAGTCTGAAGGCCGCCGAACGCAATTACAACGATGCTAAAAAGACCTATGAGGACAATAAGGCATTATATGAAGCAAATGCCATTTCAAAGGCTGAGCTTGACATGTCGGAAAATGCATTTATTGAAGCCCAATCAGGGGTGGCCGGCCTGAATAATGCCAGACTTGCCTATAATACAGCGGTTGAAAACAGAGATAATTCAAAGAGGTCCTATGAAGATGCTTTGAAGGTGACAGATATACAAATTAGCGATCTGGAAAAGAAAATAGGCCTAATCAGTGAGCAATGCATAAGCCCGGTTAACGGGATTGTTGCAGTGGTTAATATGCAGGAGGGCGGCTTTACAAGCAGCATGCAGGCGGCTTACAAAATCATTGATCCCAGCGATTTACAGGTTCGAGCGAGAATTAATGAGTATGACATAAAGGAAGTGGAAGCGGGCCAAGCGGTCAGGATTACAGGAGATGCAATCGATAAGGGGGGGGAGGTATCCGGTAGTGTCAGCAGTATATCTCCCATTGCCGTGACTAACATGACCTCCGGTGGAAATGAGACCATTGTCGAGGTTTTGATTAAGGTCGATGGGGCAGGGGATGTGTTGAAGCCGGGTCTGAATGTAACCTGCGAGATTGCTACGATAAACAAGGAAGGCATTTTACTTGCGCCGATGGAGGCAATTACGCCTGATAAGGATGATAATATAATGGTTTTTCTGGTGGATGAGGATTCAAAAACTATAGAGCAAAAAAAGGTAACAGTAGGAATCAATTCTGATATGCACATAGAAATACTGGATGGGATTGAGGAAGGTGCACTTGTTGTGCTAGATCCCCAGCCCAGCTATACAGATGGCATGCGTGTGAGTCCGGTTGAAAAATAGGAATTGAAAAATTCGGCTTTTAGAAGAAGTGAGGTTAATATATGAATTTTTCCGAAAGCTTTAAACAGGCTTTGGACA
>CAZQCL010000007.1:22239-26480 GCA_964592435.1 uncultured Oscillospiraceae bacterium | reverse complement strand
GTATACATCAACTGTCTGTCCTGACCATCATCCGGGCTCAGACTGTTAACTCCTTCAGGGAAATATCCGGCCCTAACCCATTTCTGGATAGTGTCTCCGGCAAACTTGAAGGCATCAGATTCAAAGGTTCCGGTACCCGCGACTGCATTGTTGAATTCATCAACGCCGCCATAACGGGTTGCCAGGTACATGAAATACATAGATCCTGTCCATTTGCTCTGGTTAGCAAGAGAGAAGGGAATATAACCGTTTGACTTTAGGGTTTCACATGCTGCTTCCAATTCGGCGACAGTCTTCGGTACGCTCAGACCAAGCTTTTCGAATATTTTCTTGTTGTAGTAAATTCCGCTGCCGCTGAGTCCACCGTATGGAACTGCATAGATTTCGCCCTTGTAGGTGCACTGTGCAATAGCTGCTTCAAGGAATGGTACGTCGCAGTAATTTTCCATCAAATCAGTAACAGGTACTCCAAATCCCGAATCAATGTACTCATTCATCGGCCCTCCAGCCCAGTGTATGTACATATCGGGGCACTGTCCTGAGCTCATGGCAATTACCAGCTTTTCCTTGTATGTATCATTCTGAATATGAGTGTTGTCTACTTTGATGTTTGGATAAGCTGCCTTGAAACGTTCAACCGCTGCCGGTTGAATAGTTACTGCAGGTTCGGCAGTAGCAATGTCCCACAGGACAATTGTCATGTCCTTGTCCGGAGCTTTAAGCGTGCCGTCATCCGCAACAGTCGCCTCAACAGGAGCAGAATCCTCTTTTTTGGCCGCCGGCTCATTCTTCGTCTCCGGCTTAGGATCTGCTGCTGGTGCTGTCTTGTTGCCGCAACCTGTCACCAATGAAAAAATCATCATGACAGCCAGCAGAAGTGAACATGCCTTTACAAGTTTCATAACCAAATCCTCCTTCATTTATGTATTAATTTACATATTAATATTATCATGGATAAGAACAATAAGAAATCAAAATAAGTGTCCTTTTTCTATAATTTTCTTTCCACCGATGGAAAATGTGGTGAATATCAGTGTAATGAGCATCATTATTGCAATGCTCGGTCTTTTAATATATAATCTGGATTATTTGAGTCTATATTATTATAACTAATGTTTAGGGAAGGTTGGATAAAAATGAAGCTTGGCATCGTAGGGTTGCCCAATGTAGGCAAAAGCACGCTTTTCAATGCAATTACTAAAGCGGGGGCAGAAATCGCCAATTATCCGTTTTGTACAATAGAACCTAATATAGGAACTGTAGCCGTGCCGGATGAAAGGCTTGATAGACTGGCAAAAATGTATTCTCCTGTAAAGGTGACGCCTGCCACTGTAGAATTTGTTGACATAGCAGGCCTTGTAAAAGGAGCCGGTAAGGGTGAAGGCCTGGGAAATAAATTCCTTTCACATATACGGGAGGTCGATGCAATCATTCATGTAGTGCGTTGCTTTGAAGATACTAACATCGCACATGTAAATGGCTCCATCGGTCCATCCAGAGATATGGAAACAATAAATTTCGAGCTTATATTTGCCGATCTGGAAATGCTGGACAAACGCATTGATAAAACACGCAAGATGTTAAAAACCGGAGACAAGAAATATCAGGTGGAGCTTGAGCTGTATGAGAGGATAAAAACCGCACTTGAGGCCGGAATAGCCGTAAGAGCTATGACACTAAGCACAGAAGAACGTTCTGCCGTGGATCAGTTATTCCTTCTTACCTCAAAGCCTGTATTATACGCAGCAAATGTATCCGAAGACGATTTTCAGGTGGGCAGATCGAATCCATTCATTGATGAGCTCATGCAAATAGCCGAAAAGGAAGGCTCTGAGGTATTATTGATATGCGCTAAAATAGAAGAGGAAATCGCGCAGCTGGAAGAGGATGAAAGAGCGGTCTTTTTAGAAGAGCTAGGCTTGAGGGAATCCGGACTGAACAGGCTGATAAAAAGCAGCTACAAGCTGCTTGGACTGATAAGCTTTTTGACCGCAGGGCAACCGGAGGTCAGAGCATGGACAATTGTCAAAGGAACAAAGGCCTCCCAAGCCGCGGGTAAAATACACAGTGATTTTGAAAGAGGCTTTATAAGGGCCGAAATCGTTTCCTATGATGACCTAATCAGATGCGGAACATACAATACGGCTCGCGAAAAGGGTCTTATCCGTTCCGAAGGCAGGGAATACGTCATGCAGGACGGTGACGTAACATTGTTCAGGTTTAATGTATAGTTTAGGTTAAGGTTTAAGCTTCGGCCTCAGCTTTGGATTTCTCCACCGCCTTTGAAAGTCTCTTTATCTCATTGTCGTTAAGGACTTTTTCAAGATCGATGATGGATATAAGCGTATCTCCTTTTATTGCAACCTTTTTCAGGTAAGCCGATACATCTTTGCTTAGTATTGCAGGAGAAGGTTCAATTTCATTATCCGGTACACGAATAATCTCGGAAACATCATTTACGGTAAAACCGGCATATTTATCCTCCAACCGTGTAACAAGTATCTTCGTTTTTTTGCTGACCGTCAATTCGCCCATATCAAACCTTTTGACCAGGTTTACCACAGGAAGGACAGTATCACGATAATTAATAATGCCCTCTATGAATCTGGGCATTCTGGGCATCCTTGCGGCTTCCTGATACTTAATTATCTGAAATACCTGTTCTGCTTCAGCGCCAAACACTTGTCCGCCAACATCAAAAACAACCACCTGCATATCGCTCATCTTTAGACCTCCCAGCATTATTGAACTGAACCCGCCGTACTATATTAGCCTCGCTGTAAAATTGCCATATTTGTGAAATACCTCTGAAATTATTATATCATGTATTCGACAAAATAATACCAAAATTCCTCCTTGACAATGAAAGTACATCGTGCTAGTATTATATAAATTTATAGGAGAAGGCAATGACAAGGGAAAGTAAGCTGGAGTTCACTCATACAGCGAACCGGAAATGGTGTAAGCCCGGCTGAGCAGACCGGTCGAAGTTCCCCTTTGAGCCGCAGGCTGAAGATATACAGTAGGCTGTGCCGGGAGTCCGCCGTTACAAGGACAGGCGTATTATTGTACGCTTTAAGCTGGGTTTTTACCAATTTGAGTGGTACCGCGTAGAGGATAACTCTTCGTCTCATAGCAGATGAAGGGTTTTTTATTTGTATTTCGAGAAGGAGGTAATACTATGATTATCGTAATGAGCAAAAACGCAAGCAAACAGGAAATAAACAATGTCGAACAAAAGCTGTCTGAGCTGGGATTTAAGACCCACCCAATTTTTGGTGAAATCAAGACTGTTATCGGTGCCATCGGTGATAAAAGAATGCTCAACACCCATGCAATATCATCAATGCCCGGCGTAGAGAGCCTTGTTCCGATTATGAAGCCTTTTAAGCTGGCAGGAAAAGAGTTGAAGCATGAACCTACCATTGTGGACGTGAGCGGAGCTAAAATAGGCGGGAATGAAATTGTAACTATTGCAGGCCCCTGTGCCATTGAAAATGAGGTGTCATACCTGGAAACAGCGGTAAAGGTAAAAGACGCAGGTGCAAAGCTTTTGAGAGGCGGCGCTTTTAAGCCCCGTTCATCCCCCTATTCATTCCAGGGGCTTGAAGAAGAGGGACTTAAAATCATGGCAAAGGCACGTGAAATGACCGGCCTCAAGATTGTAACAGAGGTCGTAGATACTCGTGACGTAGAAATGGTTGCTTCATATGTTGATATGATTCAGATTGGTGCGAGAAACATGCAAAATTTCAGGCTCTTGCATGAGGTCGGTCTGACAAATAAACCGATTCTGCTCAAAAGAGGGCTTGCAGCCACGATTGAAGAATGGCTGATGGCGGCAGAATATATTATGGCGGCGGGAAATCAAAGCATTATCCTGTGTGAGAGGGGCATACGAACTTATGAAACAAGTACCAGAAACACTCTGGATATGAGTGCTATCCCGGTGGTAAAAGAGCTTTCCCATCTGCCTATTATAGTAGACCCAAGCCATGCCACCGGCAACTGGAAGTATGTTGGCGCACTATCCAAGGGTGCCATCGCAACCGGTGCGGACGGATTGATCATTGAGGTCCATGAGGATCCTCCCAACGCTTTAAGCGACGGCGCTCAGTCGCTAAGACCTGCAAAATTTGCACAGCTGTTGCAGGAAATCAAACCTGTAGCGCAGGCCGTCGGCAGGAGCATGGGCATTCCCCATACCAGCTAATGCCCTATGTGTGATATAATAAATGCAA
>CAZQCL010000007.1:1698-22139 GCA_964592435.1 uncultured Oscillospiraceae bacterium | reverse complement strand
GCATACAATGAAGCAAAAAACCTGGATCCTCTGTTGGATCAAATTAAAAACACATGCCCAGAGCATGATGTGGTGGTCATCAATGACTGCTCCACCGACAACACATTAGATATCTGTAAACAGCACGGTATCCAGGTTATAGATTTGCCTGTAAATCTTGGGATAGGAGGCGCCGTCCAATCGGGCTACATATATGCGCGAAACAGGCATTATGATGTTGCTGTTCAGGTAGATGGCGATGGACAGCACAATCCTGAGTATATCAATGTGCTGGTGAAAGAGCTTGAGAATGGAGCCAATATCTGCATAGGTTCAAGGTTTATTTCAAAAGAAGGCTTCCAGTCTTCCGGGATAAGGCGCTTGGCCATTCGTTATTTCAGCGGACTCATAGATTTTTTAACCGGCCTGCGTATTACAGACCCGACCTCCGGCTTCAGAGCAAGTGACAGCGCAGCTATCAGGCTTTTTGCATCCGACTATCCAAAGGATTACCCCGAACCTGAATCCATTGTCAATGCCGCAATAAACAGGCTTAATGTCCGTGAGGTCCCTGTTGCAATGAGAGAGAGAAAAGAAGGTAAATCCTCAATCACCTTCATTAAATCTCTATATTATATGATAAAGGTAAGCCTTGCTGTCATCATCGCTTCCTTGTACAGTACCGGCCCTATGGAGGTAGACGAATGAATAAAGAACTGCAGATTATCATGATTATATCTTCCCTGGTTTTTTTATGCTACATAGTACTAATGCTTCGCAACAAAAAAATCGAATTAAAGTTTACCCTTTCCTGGCTGTTTAGCGGAATATGCTTCCTTCTTTTTGCTATCTTCCCTGACTTGCTCCGCTTTCTTTCAAAGCTGTTGCACATTGTTGAGCCGGTAAATGCACTATTTCTCTTTACAATCTTTTTCATGCTGCTAATCATTTTTACGCTGACTATAGCATTGTCAAGAAACGCAAATCGTGTAACAACACTAACACAAGAAATTGGTATCATTAAAATGGAGTTGGAAAAGCTTTCGGATAAGCTATCGGATAAATCCTCGGATAAATAAGCAAGCCCATTCTCAAGCTTCCTGCCGGGATCTTTCCAATGCTTCTCTGGGCATATCTATTTCATCATAAATAACCACAATATTCTTCCCTATGCTCTTCGCGTAATAGAGGGCTTGATCTGCTTTTTCGATAACTTCCTTTATGTTTTTCGAATGAACCGGAAATTGGGCTACGCCGCAGCTCACTGTTACCTTTTGCCTCTCATCATACTGCTTGAGATATATTCTCTGCTTCTCAAGCTGCCTCCTGATTCTGTCCCCTACGCTCTTTGCAATAATGATATCCAGATCTCTGATCAGTACCACAAATTCTTCCCCTCCATAACGGACAGGAATATCTGATCTCCTTATGCATTGCAATATAATATTTGAAAAAAGCGCAAGCAGCTTATCTCCAGAAATATGGCCATAAGTATCGTTGAATCCCTTGAAGTTGTCGATATCGAACATCAATACATTTAATACAGAATCCGATTTAGCCGCGTATTCCACCTCGTCCTTGACCTTCTGCTCAAAATAGTGCCTGTTTGCCAGACCTGTCAGCTTATCTGTCCGGGCAATCCTGAATTCTTTTTTAATAAGCTCATCATTTTTTTTCACTTCAATATTTATCCTGGTAACAGCAAAAGACGCCAACAAAATCAACACAGACCGTATTATCAGTGAAACATAGAAAACAGCACCTGCCTGCTGGCTTCCGGACAGTAAACATGCTGTGCAATAAAAAGCTGCAATCGCCATTCCGATTTTCAGGGTGCTTGAAGCTTTACTATAGATTCCGCATAAGCCGATAAGGAAGAACAAAAACACATATAATTCAGATTCGATGCCGCCGGAAAAGAAAATCAGCAGCATAAATGCAATAGCATCAGAGTAAATTACCGGCAGTATACATTTCTTACCGCTTTTGAAGTAATATGCAGTGACGGCTCCATTATAAATGGCTGTAATAGCCAAAGACTCCAGAATAGCATATGCTTGGGCTTCAGGTTTATTGCCGGTAAGGCAGAAAAAGGCGGAAAACAAAAATAGCAGCCAACGATAGATCAGCATTACCGTATTGCTTTTTTTGTCGTGACTATTCCGTTTGTTAGGGGGTTGCGGCACTATTCCCAAAACGCTCACCCTGACATATCATATTACCGTTCAACGGCCTCAGCGGAAATCAACGCCTTCAGCAGAAACCATTTCATCAATAAAATTAACCTTTATATAAGGACTATTACCAAATTCCTTTGACAATTCTTCATCTGTCCGTATATATATATCGGCATTTTTCCTAATATCGATGAATATCCTATCGAAAAGATCACTTTGTATTATTTTCGTTATGGTAGAAATATGCTTTAATGGTGAATTGGCGGTCTTCTCCTCTATTACGACAGGTATTTTATTGTTTTTGTCCGGATCGAAAACCTGAACATGAACACATCCGGGCTCAATATTGTTATCGGTCGGGTATAATATATCTCTTTCAATAAGAATTCCCTTATTCATAAAAGCCTCCATTTTTTGTGATTATATTTTTTCATCTATAGTAAAAGTACCATTAAAATGCATTTCCGTAAAGCTTTTTGTATATGGTATAGCTGTCTTTAACTTTTATGATATATTTCTCGGTTTCTTTGAACGGTATATTATCCAGGCTCTTACCATCCTTGCTGTAATCGGTGTCTTTAAGCCATTTTGAAACATTTCCACTGCCACCGTTATATGCAGCCAACATCAAATCGGTATCTGTAAACTCATGAAATAATGTATTAAGATACCAGCAGCCTATCCTGATATTAGTCTCGGGATCAAATAGCTTCTCCTGGGTATAATCAACCAACTGCAGCTTATCTGCAGCCCATTCCCCTGTTTTTTCTGTAATCTGCATTAAGCCTCTGGCATTTTTGTGAGATACCGCATCCGGTATAAAACGGCTTTCCACTCTTATAACAGCCAGCACCAGGTAAGGATCCAAATCATATTGACTCGAGTACTTCTCAATAATATCCGTATACTCCAGCGGGTAAATTCTTCTAGCAATATTGTACATCGCGAAAACAAATGTTGCAAGAAACACCAATAATACCAATAATACAATAATGATAATTACTTTATTTTTCCGGCTTTGCCTCATGGTTTCGTCCTATCGCTGCAATTCCTGTTTTTTTTGTAAGAATAGCTTCACCACAGCCTGTTCTAATTCTTCCACACTTCCATTGTTGTCAATTACCTCATCAGCTATTCTAAGGTACTCCTCATCTCCAGGCTGCGAATCTATCCTGTCGGAAACAGCTTCGTATGTAAATCCGCTTCTGTCCATGGCCCTTTTGATCCTGGTTTCGTGCTCTGCAGTAACTACCCAGACCTCATCAACAAGATCTAAAAATCCCTTTTCAATGGGAACCGGTGCATCTATTACTATAATATCCCACTTATCGGAAGCACTAAAAGCTTTTACCGTCTCATGAATTTTTTCAGCGATATATTTATGTGTAATGCTATTCAAGGCATGTAGCTTAACCTTATCACTGAATGCAATGGAGGCCAGTTTTGATCTGTTAAGCTCTCCATCGTCATCGAGAATTTCCTCTCCGAAGTATTCTACAAGCTCTCCAAGCGCTTTTCCGCCTGCGCTTGTTATATTCCTTGCAAGAACATCCGCATCAATCACAGCAGCTCCAAGATCCCTGAGTACTCTCGAAACAGTGCTTTTGCCGCTGCCGATACCGCCTGTCACTCCAATGACTTTCATGTTATCATCCTCCCCGCTGCGTTTGTCTGCCTCTATAATGTCTCGTACCAGCTGGAGCCTGTTTTGACCTCGGCAATAAGCGGTACATCAAGTTTTACGGCATTCTGCATGCATTCCTGTAAAATTTTCTCTACCTGCGCTTTTTCACTGATGTGTGTTTCTATGATCAGCTCATCATGGACTTGAAGTATTAATCTTGATTTCATATTATGCTTATTCAATTCATTATATACCCTTACCATTGCTATTTTTATGATGTCAGCTGCGCTGCCCTGAATCGGCATATTCATTGCAACCCTTTCACCGAAGGATCTTGTATTAAAATTAGAGGATTGCAGCTCGGGCAGATATCTTCTCCTGTTGAACATTGTTTCTACAAAGCCTTTTGATCTGCCGCTTTCCACAGTGTCATGCATGTATTGCCTAACGCCTGGAAATCTATCCAGGTATTCATCAATATATTCTCGTGCTTCTTTTCTGCTAATACCCAAATCCTTGGCCAGGCTAAAATCGCCTATCCCATATACAATACCGAAATTGACTGCCTTTGCTCTGGTGCGCAGCAGGGACGTTACCTCATCCTTTGGAACATGAAATACATGGGAGGCTGTAGCAGTGTGGATATCCTCATTATTCCTGAAGGCATCGATCATATTATCATCACCGGTTATATGGGCAAGGACTCTCAACTCGATTTGGGAATAATCGGCATCGGATAACAAAAACTCCCCGCTTTCCGTTATGAAGACCTTTCGGACTTCCCTCCCCATCTCAAGCTTTATAGGTATGTTCTGCAAATTCGGCTCCGTACTGCTGATTCTTCCGGTAGCCGTAACAGTCTGATTGAAGCTGGAGTGTATACGGCCTGTTGCAGGATTGACTACATGAAGCAGCCCTTCCGCATATGTGGATTTAAGCTTAACAAGCTGACGGTATTCCAGAATCCTTGAAACGATACTGTTTTGTGAAGCAAGCTGCTCAAGCACCTGAGCATCTGTGGAATACCCTGTTTTTGTTTTCTTTATTACCGGCAGCCCAAGCCTTTCAAACAAAACAACCCCAAGCTGCTTTGGTGAATTGATATTGAACTGCTCACCAGCCGCTTGGTATATATCATCCTCAGCAGAAGTAATTTTATCGTCAAGCTTGGCCGAAAACTGCATAAGAGCATCGACATTTACCTTGAAGCCCCTATACTCCATATCCGCAAGCACTTCAATTAAGGGCATTTCTATTTCATAACACAGCTCCTCCTGGCCATTTCTGCGAATAATTTTGCTAATCGCCTCAGCAAGCTGCAAAACGGTTCTGCTGTGATATAGCGAGGTTGCTGCAAGCCGATCTGTGGGTGTTTCAGAGAAGGGTGTATAGTTCCTCCCCTTACCGGTTAATTCCTCCACAGACTCGAAGGTGTAGCCCAAATATTCTTGTGAAAGCTCCGCAACAGTAAAAGTGCTTCGGGAAGGATTAAGAATATAAGCACCAATCATTGTGTCAAAGGCTAAGCCGCTAAGGGCATACCCCTTCCACTTTAAATACACAATAAGGCTCTTCAAATCGTGTCCGACTACCTTTATTCTACTGTCACTAAAAATAGAGCCAAATTGTTGCAGGAACTGCTCTTCGCTGATTCCGTCACCTATTTTGATAAAGACATCTTCATTTCCCCAGGAGAATGATATACCAGACAATTTGTATCGGAATTCGTCGATAGGGTCTATCAAGTGAAATACTGCCGTCTCTCCACTTTTTTTAATTTGCGATTCAACCTGTGCCAGCGTTATCGGATCGTCTACAATAGTAATGGGCAGCTGAGCTAATGGGTTTTCTTCAGGCTTCACTGCCTGCTTGAGTCCGAACTTTTTAATCAAGCTCTTAAATTCGAGCCGTTCAAAAAGCTCATAGAGTCTGTCCTCGTCAAAAGCCTGACGCTCCAGCTCATCCATTTGGCACAAGGTCGGCATTTGTGTGTCTATCGTAGCAATGCGTCTGCTCAAGTATGCAAGCTCTTTATTGTCCCTCAGTTTTTCGCGTACACCCTTTTTTTGCACCTTATCGATATTTTCATAAATACCCTCAAGACTTCCGAAAGACTTTATAAGCTCCAGCGCAGTCTTCTCGCCTATGCCGGGCACACCGGGAATATTATCGGATTTATCTCCCATAAGACCTTTTACATCAATAAACTGCGTCGGAGTGACACCATACCGATCCATAACGCCCTGAGCATCATAGTTTTCGGTTTCAGTCCTGCCGGCTCTTGTAACAGGCAGCAGTATTTTAGTCATTTCGGATGCAAGCTGTAGCGAGTCCCTGTCACCCGTCACAATAACTACCTGAATATCCTTGTCCTCGGCGCATTTTGAAATTGAACCAATAATGTCATCTGCCTCAAATCCTTCCATCTCGAGGCATTTGATATTCATCGCATCCAGAACCTCTTTCATGTAGGGCATCTGTTCAGCAAGCTCCGGAGGCATACCCTTCCTTGTTGCTTTGTAGTCTGAGAATTCCTGATGCCTAAAGGTGGGTGCCTTCAAATCAAAGGCAACGCAAAGGTACTGAGGGTTTTCTTCATTTATGAATTTATTCAGAATGTTCAAGAAGCCATAGATGGCGTTTGTATGCAGGCCATCAGTCGTTGCCAGCAATTGCGCCCCTTTTAATCCGTAAAATGCTCTGTTGAGTATGCTGTTTCCATCTATAATCATTAATTTCCCTGTGCTCATAACAATCCTCCGCGCATCTATTGTACACAAAAAAGTAATTGCCGTAAAGCACTGTTACAAAAGCTCCATGATGATAAAAAAAACAAAAAAATAGACGGTGATTTGCCGTCTGCCCCATATGTTTCATGATTATTTCTGGTTAATAGTTATCGTAACAGTGACAAAATCCGATCCCAGCCTAATACTCTCAATCTGAGCATCGACCTCTTCCTTTGATTGTTTTAACTTAGCCATTTTATCTGTGTCAGCTGTCTGATCACCCTTAAGTCCCTGTAGCCTGCTATCTATCTTCTCGGACTCGGTAATCATGCTGTTAATCGTATCTGTCATATCCTCGGACACAAAGGCACCCATATGAATGTTAGCCGCACCCATTGTATCGCTCAGTTCACTTATAAAGCGGTCATACTGCATCTGCGGAAGAAGAAAATGCATCTGGGTGCGCATCTGGTCTGTTTTGCCGTAGCCATCAGATGTGGGCTGTGCAGCTAAATCTATATTGGCGGATGCAGCTATGCCGAAGGCTTCCATATCTTCTGAAGCGTCCTGCAAAACCTGCACAGTCTCCATCTCCTCCCCATTGTTTCCAATAGCTATTAATCTGACTCTTTCAGCCGCATCGTCCGGTTCTTCGGATGTTATTGTAATAGTTGATGTCTTGTATAAAACCACTTCAGATTCAGGCAATTCCGCAAGTGATAGCGCAGCTTTGCGACCCGCCATTGTTCCGGAGCGATCAATTTCTACGGTACCCGATCCGCTATCTATTGAATTGTAGTCCACCATACCGCCCCCGGCAGAGCCATCATCTACGTAAGAAGTTCCCCTCGCATCGGTATTGTTGCCGTCCAAAGGCTTATCACCAGGCGCTGCTTCCGCTGCTGAATATAAATCAGCCTTTGCCATTGCCATCTCAGGTGCGGCTTGTTCCGCAGCATTATCAGCTGTCATTTTAGACGAAAACAAGCCGTATCTTACAAAGGTTCCCGCAAGGAAGATCAGGAGAACACTTGCCGCGATAGATGCAAATGCTTTTGAAAGGAAGAAATTCTTCGCCTTTCGGATGCTTTCATCTTTACTTGCTTTCCTGTCAGCAACAGCGACGAGCTTCTCATGGAGCTCCGCTTGAAACTCAGCAGGTAATTCCTGCTGGGGCAAACTGCTGCAAATGCTGACAATACGCTTCATCTCATCCAATACTCTTTTACATTCGCGGCATTTGCCTAAGTGCTCCTCAAAGGAAAGCTTTTGAACTTCGTCCAATTCATCATCAATATATGCACTTATATTTTCTCTATAACTTAAGCAGCTTTTCATCTCCAACCCTCCTTTCATGTTATCTGACGAACTCCTCATAAAAAAGTTCCCGTTTGTCTGACAATATATTTTTTAGCGCATTTCTTGCTCTGTTGATTCTGGATTTTACCGTACCCTCAGGGCAATCCAGAACCTGCGATATTTCGTTATAGCTTAATCCCTGTATATCCCGCAGCGAAATAACAATCCTCTGGTCCTCCGGCAGGCTGTTAATCGCACTGTTCACAACGCTTCGCAGCTCTTCTCTTTCGGCGGCGGTATCAGGCGGTATATCATCACTCTTAATCTGACGCTGCATATCCCCTTCTTCACCGTGAATTACCTGATCAAAGGAAAACTCTTTTTTATTCTTTCTCCTTCTAAGCTCATCAAGACAGACATTAGTGGTTATTCTATAAATCCAGGTGGAAAAAGACGATTGCTCTTTAAACTTCGCAATCGATCTAAATATTCTAATGAGTGCTTCCTGAACCATATCGGCAGCATCGTCAGGATTGCCGACGATTCTGTAGGCCAGGTTGAATATTTTCTTTTGATAGCTTTCTACCAGCTCTTCAAAGGCAGCAACATCGCCAGCCTTTGCTTTTTTAAGCAGATACTGTTCATTTTGACCCATAAATACTCTTTATCTCCCTGCTGTGCATCTTAAGTTAAAGACAAGCACCGAGTTTATTATACATTATTTATTGTTTTGTTTAAACCTTTGATAAAAATTAGTGTGTTTATTGCATGTACCGGGTGCCCACAAAGGTACGCACCCACCCGGATAGCTAATAGACACTTTACCGCATCTTGCCAGCATCGGCCCCATAAAAATAATGGAGGAGCGCATTTCAGCTGCCAGCTCCACCGGTATTTGAGTCTCTGTGATAGTGGAAGAATTGATTGTGATGACATCGCCTTCCATTTTCACGCTGCAGCCAATTTTTCTCAGTATTTCTATCATTACCTCCACATCTTTTAATTTGGGACAGTTTTTTATAATGCTCTCTTTGCCGTTGAGCAAAGAAGCTGCCATTATAGGTAAAACGGCATTTTTGGAGCCTTCTACCATAATCTCGCCGTTAAGCCTGGCGCCTCCTGTGATTACTAATTTGCTCATAAAAACACCTCGCACACAATCCATTTTATGCGAGGTAAATGCAATATGTTCAGATTCTTTCATACTTGCAATAGCGGGAGATATTCAGTAATATGCCAACCTCCGCCATAAAAAGGACAAGGGATGTGCCACCCGAGCTAAAGAAAGGCAAAGATACCCCTGTTGGGGGAATAGTGTTTGTTACAACGGCTACATTGAAAAGGCTCTGTACCGCTATGAGTGAGGTTATTCCCGTAGCAATCAAGCTTCCATGCAAATCCGGTGCATTTAGCGCAATCTTTATGCCCCTCCAGATGAATATCATAAAAAGTAGTAAAACAGCAAGAACCCCGACAAAACCAAGCTCCTCTGCCAATATGGCAAATATATAGTCATTATGGGGTTCAGGGACATAAAGAAATTTCTGCATGCTTTGGCCAAGACCCCGCCCGAATATTCCCCCTGAGCCGATGGCAAAAAGGGACTGTATCGTCTGGTAGCCAGCACCCAGTGGGCTGCTCCAGGGATCCAGCCATGAAGTGATACGTGGGGTCATATAGTCTGTAAATGTTATAACTGCTACAATCATGGCAGATATCGGTATAACAAGCAGCATAAAATGTCTTATCTTCGCACCTGCGGCAAAAAGCATTATCATAGCAATGGCAATCATAATAATTGTGGCACTAAGATGTGTTTCCAATAATAAGAGCAGTGATATTATTCCTATTATAAACAGATAGGGCAGTAAATCACTAAAAAAAGAATTGAGAGGCTTTTTGCGTTTTGAAAGATTGAAGGAAAAAAATAATATCAGTGCCAGCTTTGTTAGTTCTGACGGCTGAAACCGAATTCCGGCAATCTCGATCCATCTCCAGGAGTCGTTAGCTTCGCTGCCTATACCTGGGATCAAAACAAGTATCAGCAAAATAATGCAGACTCCCATAAGCGCCCAGACAGTTTTTTTCCCGAATTTGTGATAATCATAGTTGGCTGCAAAAATCATCGCCACCATACCTAATGCAGCAAAGACAAGCTGACTTGAGATATAGTGGTATATATTGTTAAACTTTCTCTCGGCAGTGGGTGCGCTGGCACTAAAAACCATAACCAGCCCCAACGACAGCAAGATTAAAACAGTTATGAACAGTATAAAATCAAATGGCTTTTTATCCTTCATCCCGAACCTCCACAAACAACACTGTCGGTCTGAACTGCAACAATGCACCAGATAACGCATCAGCAGTCAGTGCATAAAATCCAGCTTCAAGGTAGCAAATCCAATAAAGCACAGAATTATGGTAATAGTCCAGAAAACTCTGACTACCTTGGTTTCCTTCCAACCTGACAACTCAAAGTGATGATGTATCGGTGCCATCTTAAATACCCTCTTGCCTCTCAGCTTGAAGGAAACTACCTGTATGAATACCGACAGGCTTTCCACAGCATATATCCCGCCTGCTACCAGTAGCATCCAGGGTATCTTCATTAAGACCGCTGCCGCTCCGACAACGCCGCCCAATGCAAGAGAGCCTGTATCCCCCATGATGACCTTTGCAGGATAAACATTAAATACAAGAAATCCCAGGCACCCTCCTGCCGTGATAGAACACATCATCTTAATATAATCCCACTCAGGTCGCTGCATGGCTACTATCGTAAAAAACACAGTGACAATTAATGTTACGCCTGCTGCCAGACCGTCTACACCATCAGTCATATTTACTGAATTGGTAATCAGGTACATTACAATTATAACCAGGGGAATGAACAGCCAAACAGGCAAGTCGATTACAGCCTCACTTCCAGAGAAGGGAAGAAGCATCCCGGTACCAAGGGAAGGTGTGTATGCAACATAAAAAGCAAAAGCAGCTGATATAACAAACTGTAAGAAGGACTTCTGCTTTGCGCTCAAACCATCCTTATTCTTTCTAATTACCTTAAGCATATCATCAATAAAGCCGATAAACCCAAATCCAAGCGTGACAATTAGCATCGGAATGAGCGTAGGATATTTCGAGGAAAAAAGAAAAGTTGTTATAAGCATAGGTATCAGAAAAATCAAACCACCTATTGTAGGAATACCCGTCTTTTTCAAATGTGTCTGTGGGCCATCATCTCGCACCGTCTGTCGGAATTTCAGCCTCTTAAGCAGTGGTATTATTAAAGATCCCGCAATCAGTGCAAGGATAAATGTTATCGCAAATGCAGCTACTTCAGGTGATTTCAATAAGTTGAATTCCAAACTCATTCCTCCGTATTTTTATTATATTCCGTTTATTATTCTATTCGTCTATTCCTCTGTCAACGCCTGTACTATTTCCTCCATCTTCATGCCCCTCGAACCCTTAACAAGCACTGCATCTCCGGGTCGAAGGATTTCACGAAGATGCTCGATCGCCTGTTGATTGCTTTGAAGCACAGTAGTCCGACTTGGAGAGAATCCTGCTTCGATGGCACCCTTGACAATGTTTGCCGCCTCTTCGCCCACTGTCACTAACATATCAGGCTTCTTTCCTGCAACCTGTATGCCGGTTTCCATATGTGCTCTTTTGGACCAGCTGCCAAGCTCCAGCATATCTCCAAGCACAGCAATTTTCCGTGCGGATTCCAGTTCCAGCAATACGTCCAAAGCCGCGTTCATGGACTTTGGACTTGCATTATATGCATCATTGATAATAATCATATCACGTGCCCTTACAATGTTTAGCCTCATCTTGGCGGGGCTGAAATGGGATATGCCCTCAAGCAGATTCCGCATCGGAACACCCAGCTCAACCCCTGTCGCAACCGCTGCCAATGCATTATACACATTATGAACGCCGGGCACCGGCAGTTGTATTGTATATTCCGCTTCTTCAACAGTTATGCTGAAATCGATTCCGAACTCCCCACGGGATTGGACATTGTATGCCTGATAATCTACACCTTCCTCCAGCCCATAAGAAACCGTTCTACAGCTCAGAAGATCCTTAACTCCGCTGAGCATTACATCATCTCCATTCAGTATTAACAAGCCGCCCGACTGTAGGCCATCAAGCATCTCCAGCTTTGCCTTCAATATGTTTTGCCGGGATCCAAGCTTCTCAATGTGGGAAAGCCCTACATTTGTAATGATTCCCACTTTAGGCCTGACGATAGCTGCAAGAGCCCTGATTTCCCCTACCGCACTCATTCCCATCTCTATAACGGCTGCTTCGTGGTTGCTGTCCAGTTTAAACATCGTCAGCGGCAATCCTATTTCATTATTGAAATTCCCTTCATTTTTTAGCACATTGTATCTTTCGGCGATGGCACATGCAACCATTTCCTTTGTACTGGTTTTACCTACGCTGCCCGTTATGCCAACGAAAGGAATATCAAATCTGTTCCGATACCACTGTGCCAAGCTTTGAAGGGCTTTTAGCGTATCCTTTACTAAAATTATGGCCTTGCCTGGGAAATGAAGGGACTCATTTTGTGTCAGGGAGGCAGCTGCTCCCTTATCGAATGCACTTTGTATAAAATCATGCCCATCAAAATTCTCTCCAATTAAGGGTATGAAAAGATCACCAGCACTAATCCGCCTTGAATCAGTTGATATTCCGGTGACTACAGTGCCTTCGTCCGTCCCTGCCGTTTCTCCCCCGGTTGCCGCTAATAAATCGTCAATACCGAAACGAATCATACATTAGCTCCTTCCACCATCTTATCTATTATATCGCGTACAATTTCTCTTTCGTCAAGATGAATCGTTTTGTCTGCGAAAATCTGGTATGTTTCATGCCCCTTACCCGCAAGCACGATCACATCCCCTGGCTGCGCGGTAACAATAGCATGCTGTATTGCCCGGGAACGGTCACTTATACATATGTACTGACCCTTCGTCCTTTTAATTCCTTCTTCTATATCAGCAATGATAGCATCCACGTCCTCTGTTCTGGGATTGTCGGAGCTTATCACGGTATAATCTGAAAGCATGCCGGAAATAGCACCCATCATCGGCCGTTTTTTCCTATCCCTGTCGCCTCCACATCCAAAAACACAGATAACCCTTCCCGCAGCATAGTCTTTGACGGCCTTCAATATATTCTCCAGGCTATCCGGTGTATGTGCATAATCAATTATAACACTGAAATCACGCCCTGTATCCACCAATTCTGCTCTGCCCGGTACCTGCACCCGCTCAAGGCCCGCCTTTACTGCTTCCTGAGATATCCCCATCTGTCCGCAGGCTCCTATAGCCGCCAATGAATTGTAAATACTGAATTTACCCGGTATGTTAACCTTGCAGCTGCCTGAATACCATGGTGACACTATATTAAACTCCACACTGCGGGGCTTTTTCTTGATATCAATCGCCCTGACATCGCATTTTTTGTCAATACCATAGCTTATCGTATCACATTGCGCCTGGGCTATAACGGCCGGTGCATACTGGCTATCATTATTGATTACACCGCATTTGCACATTTTAAACAGCATACACTTAGCGGCCAGGTACTCTTCCATGGAAGCATGTTCAGCGGGACTGATGTGATCACGGGATAGGTTGGTGAAAACTGCCGTGTCAAACTCACAGTATCCGACCCTTTGAAGGGCAAGCCCCTGAGAAGATACTTCCATGACGATATCCTCAACCCCCTCCTCAGCCATTTGCACAAAAAGCTCCTGCAGATCCGACGCTTCCGGTGTGGTTCTCTCCGAATATAAGGTTCTGTCTCCGATTTTCGTACCCAGGGTACCAATCAGGCCTACTTTTCTTCCAGTTGCTTCAAGAATGGATTTTATCATAAAGGTCGTCGTCGTCTTTCCCTTAGTTCCGGTGACACCAATTAAATTAAATCTCTTAGACAAATGTCCATAGAACCTGTCGGCAATAAAGGCCATTGCATCTCTTGTGTTCTGAGTCCTAATAACCGCAACGCCGTTCATTGGCTCTGTTTCCTTTTGCGTGACCAGCGCAGAAGCACCGTTTTTCAAGGCCTGCGCAATATATTTATGCCCATCTTCCTTCATACCGTCAATACAGACAAACACATAGTCCTTCTTTACTTTTCTGGAATCATAGGCTATACCATCTACGTCTATATGTATATCTCCCGTGATGTCAAGCACCTCAAGATCCCTGACCAGCTCCGCCAATAGCATGGAAACTCCCCTTTACTCAATATTATCCATATTCCTGAAATCTACAGTAACCACCTGTCCTGCCTCTACCTCAGTACCGGCTTCATACTGCTGCTTAAATACAACGCCGCTGCCGCTTATCTTCATGTTGAGCCCAACTCGATTCATTTCATTGATCGCCTCTGACATCGTTTTCCTCGAAAGATCCGGCATCTTCACAGTCGGTGTTTCTTCAGGCTTATAGGTATATAGAATAACAACTGAATTTTCCGTAACAACCGCATCCGGCTTCGGTGTCTGCTCTACAACAATACTTTCATTGTTGCCATTTCCTTCTATTTTATAACTTAACCCGGCCTTCTTTAAGTCCCCTACAGCTTCCCCAACCGATTTACCACGAAGCTCCGGCACAAATATATCCTGTGCCATTGAGCGCAAATCCTCCTGCGTGTATTTTCTTTCAACCTGCATATAGTTTAGAACATCCTCAATAATTTTACCTGCAAGTGGGGCAGCTATCACACCGCCCATATAAGAATCCCCCTTAGGATCAAAAAGCACTACAAGGGCAATGATGGCCGGATCATCGGCAGGTGCAAATCCGCAAAAGGAGGCAATGTGTACATCCTCTTGGGTCGTCTGTGATGTGCCGGTTTTGCCCCCTATCCTGTATCCCTTGACATATGCATTGTTACCGGTTCCATTTGGTGTAGAAACAACTCCCTCAAGAATCTCTCTAACTGTTTTTGACGTCTTTTCAGAAACAACGGTTCTTACCACCTCTGGTTCAAAGGTTTTTACAACATTTCCATCCGAATCCGTTAGCTCCTTCACAAGTCTTGGCTTCATCAGCTTGCCGCCGTTTACGATAGCCGTGTAGGATGTAGCCAGCTGCAAAGGCGTTATCGTAAAGCGCTGTCCAAATGATGCCACTGCCATGTCAATCTCCTTTGGCTTATCCTGAAATAAGGAATTGCTTTCCCCCTTAAGCCCTATTCCGGTTTTTTCCCTGAAACCAAAGGCCTTGACATAGCTGTAAAATCGGTTTACGCCCATACTTTGCGCTACCTTAACAAAGGCCGGATTACAAGAGTTATATACAGCTTCTAAAAAGGTTTCTGTTCCATGGGGCCTGTAATATCGCCAGCACTGTATAGGCTTGGGCCACCCCTGCACCTTTATTGGTAAATCACTAGTAATAGTATCGGGTGTAACTACGCCCTCTTCTATACCTGCTGACGTTGTAATGCTCTTGAAGGTGGAGCCCGGTTCATAAGTATCCGATATGGCCTTGTTTCTCCAGACAGTTCTGCTGAGCACATTTACAGAAGGTCCGCTCCGTTCAACCCATTCATCCTGATTGAGACTGTCGACTATCTTTAGGTTCATGTCCTCAATATTGGAAGGATATGCAAAAGGGGTGTTCAGGTCATAATCCGGCTTTGATACAAGAGCCAGGATATCCCCGGTATTTGGATCCATTACGATCGCTACGGCGCCTTGTTTTACATTATAATCATCAATTGCTTTTTCCAAAGATTTCGATGCAAGGTACTGAATAGTCTCGTCTATTGTCAAAACTACATTCAATCCATCCTCCGCATCAATCCTCTTTTCTGTATCGGAAGGGATGGCATTGTTTCTTGCATCCACTTCACTGAGTATCTTTCCGGGGGTGCCCTTTAGGTACTTTTCCATTGTTTCTTCAATGCCACCCATAAGCCCCTGGTTATCATCCCCGGTGAAGCCCAGAATGTGCGACATCAGGTTTCCATTAGGGTAGTACCTTCTTGAATCCTCCTCAATGCTTATACCTTTAACATTGTTTTCCGAAACCCAGGTCCTTACATTTATCTCAGTATCCTTGTCTACCTTCCTCTTGAGCCTGACATAGCTGGCATCCTTTGTAATCAACTTTATAAGCTCATCTGAATCCATGTCCAATATTGGTGCCAAACCATCTGCGATTTCATTAACAGATATATTTCTGCTATTAGACTTAATGTCACTGGGGTTACATCCAATGGTAGCAACCTGCACGCTTATTGCCAGCTTTTTGCCGTTCCTGTCATAGATAGTCCCTCTGATTGAGCTGATCGTTCTTCCTCGATTTTGCTGCTCAAAAGCTTTTTTCTGCAGGTCACTTCCCTGGACAAATTGTATATGTGCCAGCCTGCCTATCAGAACGACAACTGTAAGAGTAAATATGGAAAGCAAAAATATTAATCGCTTTTTTAGTGCAAGTCCCGGTGCCGGCAAGAATATCCCCCCTGTATAATAGCGCTTGATAAAACTCGTATACTCTTAAAAAAAGACCATAGACTATGCAAAATATCATTTCACATCCATCCACAGTCTGCGTTTCTCCTATAGCTTGACACACGCTTTTCCACTGCTGTTGAACCGCTAATCTATTCAAAAAGCTTTGCCAGACTTGCTACCTTGTTGATAAAAATATTAATGAAATTGTTATCATCAGGCGCTTTATCCCGCTCTCGCATAACAACGGTATAATCATTTCGGGCTACCTTCACATAAAATATCTGGCTTTTTTGCGGCGTCTGCATCCCAAGCTTGTTTTCCGCCGCTTCCTTTATACTGGTCAGATCCGTTTCAGATTCGATCTCTACCCTCAATATGGCATTTGCGTTCCTCAGCTCATTATATTCCTTCTCTTTTTTATTAATATCGTAACTGGTCTTTGTTATGATAGCATATCTCCACATAACAGTTAGTGCTGCCGCCAGTACTGCTATAATGGCCAGTATCATCTTAACCTTGACTTTCCTGTTGCTCTTGTAACGTTTTTTAGCCTTGAGTACTTTATTTTCCTCATAGACATCATACTCAGGCTTTCTTACCGCTGAGCCCTCTATATACCCATAGCCATTTTCATAGTCGTATTCGTATTCGTTTTCATATTCAATTTGATAGTTTTCATAAGCCTTTTCTATCAATTCTATTCACCTCATCAGTGATTTATGCGGCCTATAATAGCGTCAAATGGATAAGTATACCAAGAGCCAGCCAATTGGGCGGCCCTTAGCTTAACTTATCATCTTTTGTTTTTCATCTCTTGTAGTTTGTGGTTACTTCTTTTATCTTTTGTATGCTCTTTCGTGCAAGCTCATCTTCTGTAAATTATAAATTTGTCTTTTGTAAACCGATAAACTTATCTTTTGTGCATTGCTCTTTTATCTTTTGTGTATTGCCCTGCTTTGTCCTTTGTGTGCTGCCCAGCTTGTCCAAAATGTATATCAACCTTTAATCTTTAGTGGCATTTTCGGTTAAACCCTTTGAGCCGTTCTGAGCTTTGCACTGCGCGATCTTGGATTTTTTACCGATTCCTCCTCCGACGGAATTATTGGTTTCCTTGTCAGCACCTTCAGTTCAGGCTTTTTTCCGCAGACACATACCGGAAATGACGGCGGGCATGTGCACGGTTTTTCTCTTTTGTTAAATTCATTTTTAACGATTCTGTCCTCCAGAGAATGAAATGTAATTATACTTAATCTGCCCTCCGGCTTCAGAATCTGTACTGCACTATCGATAGCATCTTTTAGTGCTCCCAGCTCATCATTTACCGCAATTCGCAATGCCTGAAAGGTTCTCTTTGCAGGATGTGGTCCATCCCGCCTTGCTTGGGCGGGTATTGCGGCTTTGATGATTTCCACCAGCTGCCCGGTCCTATCAATCCTTTCAGTATCTCTTGCCTTCACGATGAAGGAAGCAATTCGCGATGCCCACCTTTCCTCGCCATATCGCCTGATGATGTCTCTTATTTCCTTTTCATCATATGTATTCACTATAACCGAGGCATTAAAATCCCCGTTTCTGTCCATTCTCATATCGAGCGGTGCATCCTGTTTGTAGCTGAAGCCCCTCTCAGCCTCGTCAAGCTGATGTGAGGAAACACCTATATCCAATAAAACGCCGTCCACACCGTCGATTCCACGCTGTCTCAAAAGCCCTGCCATATCTCTGAAGTTTCCTTTGATCAGAACCAGCTTTGCATCGCTGTGAGCACTATCACGTGCACTTCTCAGCCTTTCTCCGGCTGCTTCGATTGCGAACCGATCCTGATCGATGCCAACCAAGGTCCCCTTGTCCAGCCTTTTAAGTATCTCAAGCGAATGTCCTGCCCCTCCAAGCGTGCCGTCAAGGTAAATTCCATCCTTTTTGATGTTGAGGCTTTCTATGCACTCATTCAGCAAAACCGGCCTGTGACTAAAATCCATTGCATTTCTCCTGGAAACCTTCATTCAGGCTTCATATGCCCAGCATGGCAAATGTATCGGACAAGCTGTCCGGGTTGAGGCTATCGCCTTGGATATATTTTTCCCATTTGTCCCTGCTCCATACTTCTACTCTGTTTCCTACGCCAACTATGCTGATATCCTTCTCCAGCTCGGCATGATTGCGTAAATCCACAGGTACCAATATGCGGTAGTTCTTGTCCATCTCGCATTGAGCCGCGCTGGAGAAGAAAAACCTGTTAAAGCTGCGGGCGTTTGTGTTTGATAGTGGCAGTGTCTCCAGTTTTTCGACCAGGCTGTTCCATCTTGGCATAGAGAATATAAAAAGGCATTCTTCCAGCCCTTTTGCCAGCATGAATTTCACATTCAGTTCTTCCCTGAAGGCAGAAGGAATAATGATTCTGCCCTTCTGGTCTATCGTGTGTTGAAATTCGCCATAGAACAATCAATTCACCTCAACTATGGACATCCATCATCCACTTCCAACCACTTCGTCCCACTTTTACTCCATTCTAAAGCATTTTCTAATAATAATCAATAGGAAATAGGAATAATTTTAAAAAGATAGGCATAAGGTCCTAGAAAAATGGCAAAAAAACAATGCACAGCGAGGGCGTTGTAGCCAAGACTGCATTGTAAGGTATCAACTCAAACTGAAATAAATGACACTGACGCACTATCACTGAGTGCTGTTGAAGATCGCGCGCTTTTTGCGCATAGATATGCTCAGCATTATGCCAATATTCATATAATTAGCAATAAGCGAGCTATTGCCCTGGCTCACAAAGGGCAGCGGTATACCGGTAACCGGCAGGATGCCGATGCACATACCGATATTCTCAACGAAATGGAAGGCAAGCATCGAGGTTATACAGATGGCCATATAGGATCCATAATAATCCCTTGCATTCATAGCTATATAAATGCATCTATATAGTATAAAAAAGACTAGTAGGATAACAAACACCGAACCTACGAAACCCAGCTCTTCGCCTATTACTGAGAAAATAAAATCCGACTCTCGTTCAGGGACAAAATAGCTGCTGGTAGAACCGATGTTGTGCTCCTGAATTCCGAAAAAGGGTCCTTTTCCAAAGAGCCGTCCCGACCCAATAGCCATTTTGGAATTATTGACCTGCATGCCTGCACCTGACAAATCAGTTTCAGGGAAAATGAAGGTCATGATTCTTTTCCTGATGTGAGAGAACTTGTTCGGAAGAACCAGGAACCATATCACCGGCGCCACAGCGGCAAAAACACCCAATGCCATAAGAAAATATCTGTAGGGTATCCCATATACGAAAAGTATCACAACAAATGCAAATATAAACACTGATGCGGTACCAACGTCAGGCTGTAGAAAAATCAGAACAACCGGCAGCAATGAATACAACAGAAGCTTGAAAACATTTTTGCCCACATCCTTTCCTTCCTTCAGTCGCTCAAAGAAAACAGGCACTACGAGGGCAAATGCTACCTTGGCAAATTCAGACGGCTGTACAGTAACATTTATGAAAGGAATTAAAATCCAGCTTTTGCTGCCTCCATGTTCTATTCCCACGAACAGCACCAGTACCAGCAGCGCGATACAGCCTATGTACACTGCGATGCCAAGTGTTTTAAAGTCCTTATAGTCAAGCGCGCTAATAGCAACAGCCAGTACAAATCCGATAAAAAAACTTATCAGCTGCTTTAACCATGTCATCGTGATTTCAGGGTCACCGATTGCGCTCCTTAAGGCACACAGGCCAATGATAGACAAAATAAAGACAGCCACTAATAGTGGATAATCAAATTGCTTTAAATAATTTGTACCCTTCGTTTTTTCAACAAAATACATGATATCCACCCTAATAAGCTGTCAATAATTGATAGATTTAAAATAACCATTTAAGCGGGCTAAGTTAACTTGTGCTTATACAAGAACACGATTAGCTTGTCAAGCTTTACACTTACACTGTATATTTCATTAAACTCTGCCTCTGACTCAATAAGCCTATCCAGCTCTCCTTTTAAGAAATCAATTTCGTCATATATCTTTTGCAGTTCCAACCCGTTTCTCCTCTATATTTCTCTTCTTTATTAAAACTTAACATCACCATCTTGCTCCTGCTCATCTTCAGGCAGCTCCCCATGCAATACATCCAT
>CAZQCL010000007.1:0-1598 GCA_964592435.1 uncultured Oscillospiraceae bacterium | reverse complement strand
CATCACCATCTTGCTCCTGCTCATCTTCAGGCAGCTCCCCATGCAATACATCCATTCCCGGCTCATTTTCGGGCGACTCTTCTGCAGCATCCTCCTCCGCCTTGAGCTTCATCAATAGCTCTCCGTACTCGCTCTGCCCAAGTGTTACAGGCTCCTCTTCAGCAGCTTTGCTCTTTCTGACTCGCATGTATATGAATACTGTGGTAAATACCACCGCAAGCAAAGCCGAGAGCAACTGAGATACCCTGAAGCTGCCCAAATATAGGCTGTCTGTTCTCAGCCCTTCAATCATGAACCTTCCGGCTCCGTAAAAAATCAAGTAAAGTGACAGAACTTCACCGTCTTGCTTCTTCTTCTTTCTAAAGAAAATAAGAAACAAGAAAACAGCAAAATCCCATAATGATTCATATAAAAAGGTCGGATGGACACCCCATTTTGACAAATCAATACCCGCGTGCATGCTGAGCAGATAATCATTGGGCACGGTACCGTTCATGCGCCATGGCAGATTGGTCATCGTTCCGAATGCCTCCTGGTTTGCAAAATTGCCCCAACGGCCGATGGCTTGTCCCAACACCAGATATGGCACTCCAAAATCAATGAGCTGAAGCGGAGAAATTTTCTTTCTTCTGGAATAAATCCACGCCACCAAAATCGCGGCAATTACCCCGCCATATATAGCCAGGCCGCCGTCCCTCAGCTTAAAAATCTTAGTAAGGTCATCCTTATACTGATCCCAACTGAATATAACATAATATAGCCGAGAACCTATGATTGCAGCCGGTGCAGCAAAAAGCACAAGATCCAGGATGTTGTCCGGCTCCAGGCCAAACCTTTTACAATTCCGAAGGCCAAGCAGCACCGCTATCAGAAATGCAAATGCAATGATAATTCCATACCAGTATATAGCAAAGCCGGCCACTTCAAAGGCCGTGTTGCTCATCTCAAACTCAATACCAAGTCCCGGAAAACCGACATCCATATGTATCCCCCTCTAAACAGGCTTTATCACGGACATAGCAAGATTGTCCCGCCTAAAATGTCTGTCAAAAATCTCACTTATATATTCAAAAGATATTTTATCATAAACATTCAAATAGTCAAACATATTGGCGTCCTTAAAGCAAACAGAAATAAAGGAATGGGATATGCTTTCCACGGAGTTGAACTTCCTCATGTATTTTCCAAGCATTGATCTGATAAGCCGTTCATAAGCTTCCTTGTCAAGGCCATATTTCTCTGCATCCTCCACTGTCTGGCAAAATTTGTCCATCACCCTTGCAGGATCCTTTGATTCACCGCCCAGCATTGAAAAAGCATAACCCTTTTCAATTGAAAAGTCGGTAGCAAAAGAGGAATTCAACAAGCCATCTTCATAAAGCTGTTCATAAAAGAGCGAACTTCTTCCTGCCAGCATTTCAAGCAATACCTTCACGGCTATTTCATGCATTAGCCGTTCAATACCGTTAGTGTAGATTTGGTTATCCTTGTAGCCCATTTGAAATATTGGACTTGATACAGCCAGAGATTGTTCCGTATAGGATTTGTTTATGCAATCAGGTTCATCGGGGTAAATCCTTTTTATCGCATCTCTGGGC
>CAZQCL010000006.1:0-26784 GCA_964592435.1 uncultured Oscillospiraceae bacterium | reverse complement strand
GGAGCTACAATAATACATGGAAGAGGCACGGATGAGCATCAGGAGGTTATGCTGCCCATTATTAATATAGAATTGCAGCCGGAGAAGGAAATCGTCCTGTTTATTACCGGCGCCCATGCTAGTGAGCAGGTGGCGAATAGCTTGATGGGAGATTTGCAGCTTGAACACGATGGTGAAATAGCAGTGTTCATATCGCCTACGGAAGCTATGGTTAAGAATCATCAGAGCCAGGAAGTTGAGGCCAAGGATGAGGTTGAGGCCAAGGATGAAGCTGAGACTGAGCATTCTCAGGAATAACCAAATAGCAGTAGTAGTAATTAAGCACATACGCAGGGTATCGGGTAGAGCACGTCTTATATAGTACCTATATATAAATTCTGTATTTGCCGGACAGCATCAATAAGCTGAAGAAATACAGGCAATTGTCATAATATCTTCTGTTGCCCTTGCGAAGAGGCGTGTTCCAGAAATCCCGCACCCAATCCAGGCGGTATTTTCCGGCCGCCGCAAGGGAACCGGCGGCATTTGTTGCTATAATGGCAATAGGGTGCAGTGCAGGCTGTTCCAAGGGAGTACCATCTAGCATATAGGATTTGTATTCGCCCAATTTGGTATTTTCACTGAAGAATGCTTGCAGTCTGCCGACAATATCACTCAGAGCTTCATTCCTGCCGAACCAGGACGCATCCAGGCCTATGTTCATAGCTACACGATATGCGTCTGAGTAGAATTGACCTTCATTATACAAATGCTTTGGGGTGCCGTCAAACTCGGCATACTCCGGTGCCATTCCGGTCTGTTCGTGACATGCGATTTGAAGGTATCTACGGCTTTCAACGGCAGCCTTCTTCCAGAAAGGTTTGTCCGATTTATCTGCAAGCTGCGCAAACAATTCATAAAAGTGCGGCAGATGGTAGGAGGGGTCCGTAAAGGGTGCTTCAGGTACAAATTTTATATAGTGGTTCCTACTGTTCCACATGGGCTCGCCGCCATCAACGAGATCAGATTGGTGTATACAATGCCTGAGGATGTCTCTTGCCTGCTCACTGTAATCAAAGGGGGCATAGCCGTCTCCCCATCTTTTTGATGCAAAGAAAAGTGCCATAGCATAGTACTCCTCGCCATCCGGTGCAGGCCCCTCGGAATTCTTTACCCCGTCAGGGGACACTGACCAGGCAAAATAGCCCTGGTATTTTCCTTTTCTCTGATACATGTATGTCTTGGAAAAGAGCCATAGACGATCAAATATATCCTTTCTGCCCATCTGTACGGCCATCATCATTCCATAGCTCATACCTTCAGTGCGGGCATCATAGTTGCCGGTATCCAGCATATATCCCATGTTGCTGCCCTTTTCAAAATAGATGCGCTCATTGTGGTCAAAAAACATAGTTTCAAAGGCTTCCTTAATCCTTCTCTCACATTGTTCATTCGCAATTCCAATCTCGGCAAAGAGATTAGGATACTCATTTGTAAAGTAGGCACCACTTCTCATTTATATAATCTCCTTTGATATATTTAGGCCTATGAAACAGGCAACCTATGTCCAAAATATATATTTATCCATTTATATTGTCAAGCCGATTTTTATAGATACCTCATGCAAAATCATAGTAGTTTTTTGCTATGCCCGGGTTTGTTGTTGTGATATAATACCTCATAAATGAGGTATTATATTAGTGCGCTGCCAGATTTTGTACCGGATTGAGTTATTGATATAGTGAACGAGGATATGCATAGTGAATAAATATAAATATAAATTGCACAAGGATTTAAAGAAGTATGGTATATTTGATTTTAGCGGAATAAAAATGAAGCCTTACATGGCAAAGGTGATTAATCTTTTTACAGCAATCAGCCGTGCATGTTTTCGCCCCGATGCCGATATAAAAGGAACAAAGAGAGAGATTGAAGGATATAAGGGTGAAAAAATCTCAGCAACGATTTATGAACCAAAGGATATCGGAGAAAATGCTCCCTGCATGCTGTATTTTCATGGCGGGGGGTTTTTCCTTAAAGAGTTTGGTCACATGCATAAGCTGGTTTGCATATATGCAAAGAATGTAAGCTGCAAGGTCGTACTGGTAGATTACAGGCTTACGCCGAAGCATCCGTTTCCTGTGGGGGTTGAGGATAGTTACAACAGCCTGCTTTGGGTTCACAGGCTTGCACAGGAGCTGGGCATAGATGTTCGAAGAATAGCCGTCATGGGCGATAGTGCCGGCGGTTGCCTGGCAGCAGCTGTGACACAGATGTCAAGAGATAGAAAGGGGCCTCCCATTTGCTTCCAGTCCTTGATTTATCCTGTGCTGGATTATTCACAGTCAACGCAGTCGATTAAGGATTTTTTTGATGCTCCCTGCTGGAGCTCTAATCTTAATAGACAGATGTGGAAGGTATATCTAGATAACGGCGACCATGGTATGCTTAGCTATGCATCACCGTCAAGTGCAACATCTTTATCCGGCCTTCCTCCCGCATATATTGAAACCCCGGAATACGATTGCCTGCGCGATGAAGGCATTGCTTATGCCGACAGGCTTGCCCAAAGCGGTATAGCTGTTATACTGAATAAGATTAAGGGGGCATTTCATGGCTTTGATATTTCCCTTAACAGCGAAATAGTAAAGGCCGCGATAGAAGCAAGATGTAACGCATTAAAAGGGGCATTTGCAGATGCCGATTAAGCCGCATCAGGAAAGGAGCACAAGTATGAGTGAAACTGCAATTATAAAGATAGAAAATCTGAACAAGACCTTTGGCACCGGCGAAAATGCCGTGGTAGCGCTGGATGATATCAACCTGTCTGTTATGCAGGGCGAGGTATTCGGAATTATTGGCCTGTCAGGCGCGGGGAAGAGTACTCTGGTAAGATGCATTAACCTTTTGGAGAAGCCTACTACGGGAAATGTGCTATTTGATGGTAAAGACATTACTTTTCTGTCCGATCGGGAATTGAAGGATGTGCGCCAGTCCATCGGAATGATTTTTCAGAGCTTTAATCTTCTGATGCAGCGGACCACCCTGGAAAACATCTGTTTTCCCCTTGAGCTTGTAGGAATGTCACGCAAAGAATCCAGAATGCGAGCCCGCGAACTGCTTAATACGGTTGGGCTTGAGGATAAAGAAAAAGCATATCCCGCACAGCTGTCCGGAGGGCAGAAGCAGCGCGTTGCCATAGCCCGGGCATTGGCTACAAAACCTAAGGTACTATTGTGCGACGAGGCTACCAGTGCGCTGGATCCCACTACTACACAATCCATTCTGGCATTGCTCAAGGAGCTTAATCAAAAGCTTGGACTTACGGTTATCATCATAACCCATGAGATGAGGGTAATCGAACAAATATGCAATAGGGTGGCTATTATTGACAAAAGCCATATTGAAGAGATTGGGACCGTAGATGATGTGTTCCGCCATCCTAAAACACAGGCGGCAAAAAAACTGATTTTCCCCAGGGGGGAGATGACCAAAAGTATTGCCCAGGGTGGCAAATATCTGCGAATTGTATTTGATGGCAACTCTTCGGACCAGCCTGTTATTGCGAATATGGTATTGGAATGTGGCGTGCCGGTAAATATCGTCTATGCCAACACAAGGGATATAGATGGTAAAGCTTATGGACATATGATTATACAGATCCCCGACGATCCGGTGGTTTACCATAAGATAGCCTTATATCTTGATTTAGAGAAGATTACATATACGGAGGAAGATTACAATGTTTAGTAGCGAGATGTTAGCTCTGGTAGGCATAGGGTTCCTTGAAACCTTGTATATGACTATCATTTCAACGGCTATAGCTTATGTCATAGGTTTGCCCCTGGGGATGATACTGGCGGTGACCGATAAGGATGGTATATCTCCCATGCCTATGGTTAACAAAATTCTCGGAAGCATAGTGAATGTTCTTCGTTCCGTGCCCTTTGTCATTTTGCTGGTATTAGTAATGCCCTTGACCAGGGCTATTGTGGGGACATCCATTGGCTCCACCGCTACAATTGTTCCCTTAGTTATAGCATCGGCTCCCTTTGTTGCCCGTATTGTAGAGAGCTCTGCAAAGGAGGTGGACAGGGGCGTTATAGAAGCGTCCTTATCAATGGGGGCTTCAACCTTTGAAATCGTGCGCAAGGTCATGCTGCCTGAGGCGAAGCCTTCACTCATCGTGGGAGCGGCTATTGCTACTACTACCATTCTTGGTTATTCAGCTATGTCAGGTTTTGTAGGGGGCGGCGGACTCGGTACTATCGCGGTTAACTATGGATATTACAGATCCAGGACAGATGTCATGCTGGTCATGGTAGCGGTTCTGGTACTGATAGTACAGGTTTTCCAGGAGATTGGAAATATTATATCAAGAAGGTGTGATAAGCGCATAAACTAGGCGAATTAGTCAGACGGTTTAAAACATGAGTTTAATAAAAAGGGTTTTCGTGGAATTGTAAAGAATTATTTGTTTCAAAGTTGGATTAGAACAAAATAGATTATAAAATTAAAAGGAGAATGGTATTATGAAAAAAATAGCACAGATTACTTTGGTACTTGTTTTGGCGGTTCTTGTATTTACAGGCTGCTCCGCAAAGGATGACACCCTTGTTGTTGGGGCAAGCGTAACGCCTCATGCAGAAATTCTTGCTGTTGCTAAGGAAATTCTTGCCGAGAAGGGAATAACCCTTGATATCAAGGAGTTTAACGACTATGTACAGCCTAATTTGAACGTGGAAAGCGGCGATCTGGATGCCAACTACTTCCAGCATAAGCCTTATATGGATGGGTTCAATGTAGATAACAATACTCACCTTGTTTCGATTGCAAATATACACTATGAGCCTTTTGGAGTTTACGCCGGGAAGACTGCTTCTTTTGAGGAGCTTGCTGATGGTGCCGTAATTACAGTCCCCAACGATGGTACTAATGAGGCCCGTGCCCTGATGCTGCTCGAAGCCCATGGACTCATCAAACTTAAGGAGGATGCAGGCTTTTCCGCAACTATTTTGGACATTGCAGAAAATCCTAAGAATCTCGAAATCGTAGAGTTGGAAGCTGCTCAGCTTACTTTGTCATTACAGGATGTAGACATGGCTGTAATCAATGGCAACTTTGCGATACAGGCGGGTCTGAATGCTTTAACAGACGCTTTGGTAACAGAGGATAAGGACTCCGATGCAGCCCAGACCTATGCAAATATTATTTGTGTGAAGGAAGGGAACGAGAAGAATCCTGCTGTTCTTGAGCTGATTGAGGCACTCAAGAGCGATAAGGTGAAAACCTTTATTGAAGAAAAATATGAGGGCGCGGTAGTACCGGTATTTTAGCCGTTGATACATATGAAGCTGCCATTTTTATAGGATAGAGATTAAAGCGGCCGTGTACCTATACAGAAACAGGTATGCGGCCTTTTCATGTTCATTTTGCATTTGTGTGTCTTTCGTAATATATTATAAGAATAAGTTGACTATTAAGTACATTTCAACTAAACTGTATTTAGGAGAATATAATAATAACATAGATGTAGATAAGAGTGATTTGCGGAGCTGAAGCAGTCAATGGGAAATAGAAATAGTAAAATAAAATATTTTGAAAGTATCCCTGCGGTTCCGAAGAGAGAAATGATATTGTCAAGGCTCGGTTACCGTAAGGGTATAACTGTGCTCGATAACAGTGATCTGTCGCAGGTTGAAGAGGCAATCCAGGTAGGAGGACGCTTGTGCAAGCCTGCGGGGGCATATTTGTTCCTAGCCATAGCTTCCTTAGGTGACCGTGAAATAGTTTTGGATAATGGAATACGCTTTCGAAGCCAAAGCCTGTCAAAGCTATTAAAAGACAGCCACAGCGTGCTTTTTATGGCTTCGACGGTCGGTAAGGAAGTGACGGAGCGAATCTTCCACGAAGTGAAAAGAGGCGATGCATCCAAGGGATTAATCATTGACTCGGTTGCATCACAGACTGCCGACGCGACTTTGGATTGGATGGTGCAGTTTCTGGACAAGATACTTGTCAGGGAAGGAAAAAGACTGACAAGGCATAGATATAGCCCGGGATTCGGAGACTTACCGCTTTCGTATCAGAAGGAAATTTTCAATGCCCTTCAGTTGGAACGGCTTGATATGGCGCTGACGGAGAAATTTATGCTGGTGCCCGAAAAATCAGTCCTGGCAATTGCGGGTGTAGAAGAAAAGGGGGGTTGAAGGGTTTATGAATAAGGCTCAATTTAAAGAAATGATATCAAAGAGAGTAATAATTCTTGACGGAGCGACAGGCACGCAGCTGCAAAAGCGAGGTATGCCTGCAGGGGTTTGCCCGGAGAAGTGGGTTATTGAAAATCCTGATGCCATTGTCCAGATACAAAGTGATTATATTAAGGCGGGCTCAGATATAATATATGCTTGCACCTTTGGGGCGAATAGAGTTAAGCTTGCAGATTATGGTCTGGAGGGTCGGACGATTGAAATGAACCGGAGGCTTGTTGAGCTATCTAAAGAGGCAGCAGGTCAAAAGGCTCTTGTTGCAGGTGATATCGGTTCTACCGGCAGGTTTATCAGGCCCTTTGGGGATATGCCCTTCGAGGAGTGTGTGGATGTTTACAAGGAGCAGGTTTGTGGCTTACTGGAGGGCGGCGTGGATCTGTTTGGCATTGAAACCATGCTGGACATACAGGAAGCAAGGGCTGCTCTGCTGGCTATAAAGGAGAGCTGTGACCTGCCTGTAATTGTTAGCTTGACCTTTGATGAGGCGCAAAGGACACTCACCGGGACAGACCCGATTACTGCTTTAATTACGCTTCAAAGTCTGGGAGCCGACGCTTTCGGCTGTAATTGTTCTACAGGACCTGCCCATATGGTGGAAATAATAAAAATACTGAAGCCCTATGCACGAATACCGCTTCTGGCTAAACCGAATGCAGGAATGCCCAGGCTGGTCAAGGGAAAGACTGTTTTTGATATGGGAGCTGCTGAATTCGGATCCTTTACTGAAAGCTTTGTTGAAGCGGGAGCAAACATGATTGGCGGCTGCTGCGGAACCTCTCCGGAATATATAAGTGAGCTGCACCTGCGCAGTGCAGGTCTGGCGCCACGAAGTGTGGAGTATAAAGCATACAGCGCGGTTACCTCCTCGAGAAAAACTGTCTTTTTGGGCGATGAAAACCCGCTTGTTGTTGTGGGAGAGAGGATCAATCCTACGGGCAAAAAGATCCTCCAGGCGGAGCTTAAGGAAGGCTCAAACCATGAATTGAGGAGACTTGCACTGGAGCAGACAGAGAAGGGCGCGCAGGTATTGGATGTAAATGTCGGAATGCCGGGCATTGATGAAAAGGAAGCAATGATCGATGCAATAGAGCTGCTGGGAGGAATCATCGATGCTCCCCTAAGCCTTGATTCTTCATCGCCGGAAGTGCTTGAGGCAGCATTGAGGATTTATCCCGGAAGAGCTTTGATTAATTCCATATCAAGTGAAAAAATGAAGCTTGAAAGGCTGCTTCCCGCAGCCGCGAAATATGGGGCAATGTTTGTGTTGCTGCCCCTTAGCGATGATGGAGTCCCTCAGACGGTATTGGAGCGACAGGAGATTGTAAAAAATGTCTTTGAAATAGCTTCCGGATATGGTTATCAAAAAAGCGATGTTGTGGTAGACGGGCTGGTTATGACCGTATCCTCCAGTCAGGAAGCGGCGGCAGAAACCTTGAAGCTGATTGAATGGTGCAGCAGCGAGTTTGGCTGTGCCACTATTGTCGGGCTTTCAAATGTATCCTTCGGATTGCCCGAAAGAGGCTGGATAAATGCCGCCTTTTTGTCCATGGCCATAGGCAGGGGACTTACAATGGCTATTGCAAACCCCTCCAATGACTTGCTGATGAGCATAAAAATGGCCTGTGATGTTCTAACTGCTAAGGACGCAGGCAGCAGAAATTATATATCATATTTCAACAGCCCTGGAAAAGCGGAAGCCGGTCGGAATCATCATCTTAGGGCAGGTGAGACCAGGGGAGATAGGACTGTAAGAGATAAAACGGATAAAATATCAAGAGGGAAAACAAGTGGTGAAAGAATATATGATGCGGTCATGAAAGGCGATAAGGATGGAATCTCCGCACTTATTGATAAAGCCATAAGCGAAGGCATGGCCGCGGAAGATATTGTGGATGAGTTTCTTATACCAGCCATAAATGAGGTTGGCAGGCTTTTTGATGAGAAGAAATATTTTCTTCCCCAGCTTATTCAAAGCGCAGAAGCCATGAAGAAAGGCTTTGACCGCCTGGAGCCGCTATTAGTGAAAATTGAAGCGAATAAGGCCTCCGGTTCAGACCCAAATGCAGGTGCTGACACTAAGAAGGATGCCAACGAAAACAGGCAAAAGGGTAAGGGCTTAATTGTACTTGCCACCGTGAAGGGCGATATCCATGATATTGGTAAAAATATTGTTGGACTGATGCTTAAAAATTATGGATTTAAGGTTCATGACCTGGGAAAGGATATCAGCGCGGAAAGAATCGTGGAGGAAGCCAGGCTTTCAAATGCAACGATTATCGGGCTGTCGGCACTGATGACCACAACGATGGTTGAAATGAAAAATGTGGTAGAGTTGGCAAGGGACGAAGGCTTGCAATGCAGGTTCATGGTCGGCGGCGCTGTTGTAAATGAGGATTTTGCCAGGGAAATCGGTGCCGACGGATATGCAAAGGATGCTTATGAGGCGGTAAAGCTGGCAAAAAGGTTACAAGAATCATAATAGGGCAAAAGAGACATAAAAGGACAGTGGTGGCATGAACAGGCTAACGGCGTCTGTCGCACTCATCGCGGTACTGGCAACTGCTACAGCCCCGGCAGCCGCTTTTGCTCCTGCGTATATATCGCAGGGTAAGAAACACCAATACTATTATTATCGCAAGAAGTATATAGTCAATTATTCTCATAATAATCCTCTCTACGAAAGCAAACGCCCAATCTGAAAAACAATAAATGCGACAATCCATGCTATAGCTGTCTGATAAATAATTATACCCAGCGCTGCCTTTGCACTGTTCATTTCACGCTTCACAGCAGCAATTGCTGCAACGCAGGGACAATAAATCAGTGTGAAGGCAAGGAATGAAAGTGCCGAAAGTGGCGTAAAAATCTGAGTCAGTGCAGAGGGAAGAGCTGCCGCACTGGCACCTGTAAGTACTGCAAAGGTACTGATGACTGCCTCTTTGGCCATAAATCCTGTAATCAGAGCGGTTGATGCACGCCAATCTGAGAAGCCCAGCGGATCAAAAATTGGTGCTATAAGCCTGCCAATACCCGCAAGCATGCTGTTTGAGCTGTCTGCAACCACATTGAAGCGCGTGTCGAAGGTCTGGAAAAACCAAATGATCAACGAAGCAATAAAAATAACGGTAAAGGCGCGTGTCAAAAAATCCCTTGCCTTATCCCAAAGGAGCAGAACAACTGTCTTGGCACTTGGTAAACGATAGTTGGGAAGCTCCATAATAAATGGCACCGGATGGCCGCGATAAACTGTTTTATTAAGTATCAGACCACTTATGACAGCCAGCACCATTCCCAGCACATAAAGGGATAACATTACAAGTGCGCGGTGTTCAGGGAAAAAGGCCATCGTGAACATGCCGTATATCGGCAGCTTCGCGCTACAGCTCATAAAGGGTGTTAAAATAATAGTCATTTTGCGATCGCGATTGCTTGACAATGTCCGTGTTGCCATGATAGCCGGTACAGTGCAGCCAAATCCAATCAGCATCGGCACGAAGCTGCGCCCTGAAAGACCAATCCTCCGCAGCAGTTTGTCCATAACGAATGCAACGCGTGCCATATACCCACTGTCCTCAAGAATTGAAAGGAAGAAGAAGAGCACTACTATGGTTGGTATAAACGACAGCACGCTGCCTACACCGGCAAAAGCGCCGTCAATGATCAATGAAATCATAACCGGATTGAAGCCCACCGAGGTCATTGCAACCCTTACGACCTCGCTGGTCAAGCTAATACCGCCGCCCAGCAGATCGTTCAGGAAGCTGCCAATAACACCGAAGGTCAGCCAAAAAATCATTCCCATGATAGATAAAAATATTGGTAGCGCAAGATATTTATGAGTTAAGGCCTTGTCTATTTCTATACTGCGCAGATGATGCCTGTTAACCTTCGGCTTCACAATCGTGGCTGCACAGAGCTTATCAATAAAGCTATAACGCATATCTGCGATTGCTGCTTTTCTATCTGTCCCCAGCGAGTGCTCCATCTCCTTGACGCTTTCATCAATGGAGGATTTCTCGGAATCTGTAAGCTTCAGGGCTTCAAATAGAGGCCGGTCGCCTTCTACAATCTTTGTTGCCGCAAATCTTCCGGGCACATCGATACGCTCAGCATGATCCTCAATCAGATGAGCAACTGCATGTATTGTTCTGTGCACTGCGCCGCTGCAGAAATCCAGTCTTTTTGGGAGCAGCTTTGCTTCAGCTGTTTTCAAAGCGATATCGATAAGCTCGCCAATGCCCTCATTTTTGCTTGCCGAAATCGGTACTACAGGAACACCCAGCTCTTCCTGCATCTTGGTAATTTTGATGGTTCCCCCGTTTGATCTTACCTCATCCATCATATTGAGCGCTATGACCATGGGAGTATTAAGTTCAATAAGCTGCATGCTTAGATATAGGTTGCGTTCAATATTTGTGGCATCGACTATGTTGATGATGCCATTTGGATGCTGCTTTATGATGAAATCCCGTGTTACGATTTCTTCGCTGGAGTAGGGGGAAAGGGAATATATGCCCGGAAGGTCAACAACAGTTATGTCCTTGTGCCCGCGGATAGTTCCTTCCTTACTTTCCACCGTAACGCCGGGAAAGTTGCCGACATGCTGGTTTGATCCGGTCAATTGATTAAAAAGTGTTGTCTTTCCACTATTTTGATTCCCTACAAGTGCAAATTTCATAATTTTAGCCTTCCACCTCTATGCTTTTGGCATCCTCGATGCGCAATGTCAGTTCGTAGCCCCTAAGTGTCAATTCAACAGGGTCTCCCATCGGAGCAAATTTGCGAATCATTACCTGTGTATTCGGAGTCAATCCCATGTCCAACAGCCGGTCTCGCAGGGCTCCACTCCCGTGAATAGCGATTATTTTCGACTTTTTTCCAATTTCAAGCTTATCCAGTGTCATTGCTACATCTCCTATGTCTATTTGATTGCTAAACGGCTTAAACAAGCGCAGTTACAGTTTCCGCATGAGGTTAGCATACGCTAACACATTCCCCTATCATTAGGGGTTAGCATATGCTAATCCTCTTCAGAAAATTAGTTTACGCCAAGAAGCTTTGTTTGTCAATATAGAAATAATCAGGTTAAAAAATATTGACAATTTTCAGTCAAAAGTTGCTGCTGCAAACTCAGGTCCAAACCCAGCATATGGGAAAATGTTGCGCAAGTGATTGCGAAATGCTAGTATATATGTAAGGAACGCCTTGTTATCGGGAAGGTGAGAGGTTGAAGCTGCAGGAATCCGGAGAGAACTATCTTGAAACAATCTTTATACTATCAAATGAGACCGGATATGTCCGTTCCGTTGATGTGGCTAATGCTATGTCCTTTTCAAAGCCAAGCGTAAGCCGGGCTATGTCGATTCTAAAAAAGGCCGGACATATAGAGGTGGACAAGGATGGTCAGATTGAGCTGACAAAATCCGGGCTTACTATTGCAAAACGAATATATAGCCGTCACAACGTGCTGACGGATTATTTGGTCGCCCTTGGCGTGAGCAGCGAAACGGCAGCGGCAGATGCCTGTCGGATGGAGCATGTCATTAGCCAGGAGACCTTTGAAAAAATTGAAGCCCACATAAAAAATCATTTAATAGCTAATAATAAATCCTTATAATCCCGGTTTTACTTAAAAATTTTTGGTAGAATTATATCTATTGAGGGTATCTATAATTGAAGATAAGGAAATCAATGCGTTTATAAAGGCAACGTTGATTCTCTTGTGACGTATGAGTTATGCGGATTAACGATTATAAGCAGGATATCTGTTCTAAGGGAATCTATCCTGGACGCCTTTTAAATAAAAAATAATTAAGATAAAGGAGAATATCATGGCTGAACTTAAAGGAACAAAGACAGAAAAAAATCTCTTAGCTGCATTTGCAGGCGAAGCACAGGCAAGAACCAAGTACACCTATTATGCATCTCAGGCGAAAAAGGAGGGCTATGAGCAAATGGCTGCCATCTTCCTTGAAACAGCGGAGAATGAAAAGGAACACGCAAAATTGTGGTTTAAAGCATTGAATGGCGGCAAGGTCGGCCCAACAACAGAAAACCTGAAGGATGCAGCAGAAGGTGAACATTATGAATGGTCCGATATGTATAAGGGTTTTGCTGAAGATGCTCGCAAAGAAGGATTCGAAGAGCTGGCTAAATCATTTGAAATGGTTGCGGGAATTGAGAAGAAGCATGAGGAGCGTTATCTGAAGCTGCTGAAAAACCTGGAAGAAGGGAAGGTATTCCAGAAGGATGGAACAGTCGTTTGGAAGTGCAGAAATTGCGGCCATATCCATGTGGGTTCCGTGGCTCCCGAAGTTTGCCCGGTTTGCTATCATCCCAGAGCGCACTTTGAAGTGAACGCAGAAAATTATTAGTTATTATTAGTATCTTGAGAAGATACAAGGAAGCATTGGGAGGATCTTCCCTGAAGACCCGTCCAGTGCTTCTTTGCTTTGCCCATGCCTCTTTTTTAGCCGGCTCAAAGGGCACACTGGCTGTTCGCTGTTTCATTTTGAGCCTAAACTGTTGAAAAAATCATTTATTCGTTCTATAATATAGGCTAGTATTTATTTTATGTAGCACGGTTGAAGCACGATGCTATTATTTTAATAAAACAACCTATTACCATGTTTGAAGAACGGAAGGATGGAGAAAATGCCTATTACTGAATTTTTGTCGCGCAATGCCAGAGAGTATGGACATGAGACATGCCTCACAGAAATCAATCTGGATCTTCAGGATCGTCACAATGTCATATGGCGGGAATATGAGCTTATAGAAAACAACCCGGCAGGCGAATACAGGCGTGAAATGACCTGGCGTGTATTTGACGAAAAAGCAAATCGACTTGCAAATCTATTAATACGCAGAGGAATCAAAAAAGGTGATAAGGTGGCTATTCTATTGATGAATTGCCTTGAGTGGCTGCCTATTTATTTTGGGATATTGAAAGCGGGTGCTATTGCGGTACCTCTTAACTTTCGTTATACGGCCGAGGAAATAAAATACTGCCTGGATTTGTCCGATACAGTTGCACTTATATTCGGCCCTGAGTTTGTCAGCCGCTTAGACGCAGTTCAGGATCAGATTACAAAGCTGAGACTGCTGTTTTTCGCAGGGGAGAATCGCCCGATTTATGCTGAAAGCTATGATCGGCTTACGGCCAATTGTTGTTCCGAGCCGCCACAGATTAGCATTTCGGATGAGGATAATGCGGTCATTTATTTTTCATCCGGGACAACGGGTTTCCCTAAAGCAATCCTACACACGCATGCCAGCCTGATGTCAGCATGCTATACAGAGCAGAAGCATCACGGACAAACTCGGGATGATAATTTTTTATGTATTCCGCCCCTATATCATACCGGCGCAAAGATGCATTGGTTCGGGAGCCTGATTTCGGGCAGCAAGGCTGTTTTGCTTCGCGGGATTAAGCCCGAATGGATACTAAGAACAGTTTCCGAGGAGAAAATCACCATTGTATGGCTTTTAGTTCCCTGGGCACAGGATATCCTTGACGCAATCGATAGCGGAGAAGTAAAGCTGGAGGATTATGATTTATCTGGCTGGAGGCTTATGCATATTGGTGCGCAGCCTGTTCCGCCCAGCTTGATTCATCGCTGGAAGGAATATTTCCCCAACCATCTTTATGATACTAATTATGGCCTTAGTGAGTCTATCGGGCCGGGTTGCGTACATCTGGGCGTTGAAAACATCCATAAGGTTGGTGCAATCGGGAAACCGGGCTACAAATGGGAGACCAGGGTCGTTGACGAGAAGGGATGCGACGTTAACTGCGGACAGGTGGGGGAATTGGCAGTAAGAGGCCCCGGCCTGATGAAATGCTACTATAAAGACCTAAATTCGACCACCGCAGTACTCAGGGACGGCTGGCTCTTTACAGGAGATATGGCCAAAATGGATGAGGACGGTTTCATTTATTTGGTGGACAGGAAAAAGGATGTAATAATCAGTGGCGGAGAAAATATTTATCCCGTACAGATTGAGGATTTTTTACGCACAAATGATGCTATTAAGGATGTAGCGGTCATTGGCTTGCCCGACAGCCGACTTGGCGAAATATCGGCAGCAATAATAGAGCTGAAGTCGGACAGCAAGTGTACTCAGGACGATATAATGGGATTTTGTGTTGCCCTGCCGCGTTACAAACGCCCGCGAAAGATTATTTTTGACAGGGTTCCTCGCAATCCTACGGGTAAAATTGAAAAACCTCGCCTGAGGGAAAAATACGGTGTAGCTAGTTTAGTTGCGGATCAAACAAAAGCATAAAAGAAAACATTAAAAAGTTATTTCTTTACATCTTCGACAAGATGAGATAATATTAGAGGCAAATAGACATATTCCATTTCCACTAACACATTTTCAGGGGGTATTGTTATGAGTAGTAAAAAACGGACGATCCTCATCTGTGATGATTCTCTTCTTGTTAGGAAAAAGATGAAGGACTGCTTGAATGGATTAGGTGACTACAATATTCTGGAAGCATCAAGCGGCGAGAGCTCTATTGAAGTATTCAGACAAAATAATCCCGATCTTGTTTTTCTTGATATTGTCATGCCGAATAAAACCGGGATAGACGCATTGCGTGAGATGAAGAAGATAAACAGCGAAGCGAAAATTATTATGCTATCATCCTCCGGCACAAAATTGCATTTGAGGGAATCCATGGATGCCGGAGCATCAGATTTTATCCAAAAGCCCTGGGAAGAGGCTCAGATCGAACATATAGTCAAGAATATTCTCGAATAGGAGGGTAAAATATGTATAGCCAATACTTTGGACAGTATCTTCTTAACAAAAACCTTATCAAGCCGGAGCAGCTGACCGATGCCCTCGAGTATCAGCGCTCCGCGCACCTGAAGCTGGGTGTTATCGCAATAAATGCAGGGTATATGACGCCTGCGCAGGTCGAGCAGGTACATGGAATGCAAAAGAGGGTTGATAAGAGGTTTGGCGAGCTTGCTATTGAGCAGGGGTATATTGACGAGGAGCAGCTAAATACCATGCTGAATACGCAGAAGCAGGGGCATCTGATGCTGGGTCAGGCATTGATAGATCGCAATTACTTTACAATTGAGCAGTTACGCAGTGCTTTGGATAATTACAAAAATGAAGCCGGTATGTCCGGTAGACAATTCAATGTAATAAGGAATAACTATACCCAGCAGATCAAGGATATCTTCCAGGACTACGGAGAGGGCATGATGAGCCAGATTTACAGCGACTATGTTACTCTTTTAATGAAAAATGTCATCCGCTTCATAGATGATAACCCAACGGTGGAAATTAATCAGCTTAAGTCCGATCTTAGTACGGAATGGTATGTGGAGCAGGAGATCTTGGGCAAAATAAATATACTTACGGGAATTGCCGCTGACACGAATATCTTTGTAAAGATGGCAGGAAAATTCGCCCAGGAGGATATTGACGAGCCTGATGAATTGGCACAGGCCTCCGTAGGAGAGTTTCTGAATCTACAGAATGGAATATTTTTGGTCAATATGTCCAATAATGGTGTAGAGCTTGAGATGAGTCCCCAGATGGTATCCAGGGACTATACTCTAAATTGCCCGGAAAAGGCATATATCGTATCCTGCCATTTAATATGGGGCAAATTTGACGTCATACTGCTGTAAAATAAAAAGAATCAGGAGCAATAAACATGTTCCCGACCCTTTTGTTTATAGTTTATTGTTAGCACTCTACTTTATGCGGAATGCCTTATAGCTTGCTTGCTGAAGGTTCATCGTGAACTCCGTGGTATTACCCGATGTAACGCCTTCTATTTCAAAACCGGTGATTAGATTTACCAGCTTGGCATCCTGTCTGTCTATGATAACCTTTATATTTTCGTGATATGGCAGGAAGGATTCCACTACAAATGTATCGTTATCATATGTAAACAGGCCGATTTTCGCATTAGCATCTATAGATACCGGACAATTACCCTTTAAGGTTTTCCTTATCAGATTCAGGACTTTTCTGGGATAGTGGTATAAATCACCCTGATCATCAGGAATTGTCAGGATGAATAAGTGACCCTTTCCATAGTTGATGGCAATTAGTACAGGTATGTTATTGTCTGTTCCAAGACCTTCGGCCAGCGGCCATACATCGTTGTTGCTGGCATTCATCCGGGGAAGAAGGATAGCTTTATCTGAAACAGCAACAGCATCAAGGTTAAGACCTGTTTCGGACATGCCGTATCTGCTGACCAGTGCTTTGTTACCGGACCAGCGAATATTGGCCAGCTGTCCCAAGCCTTTATCTGCCAGAGCCTTTACAAGACCTGAGGTGATAATGACATCTCCGCCATTTAGCAGGCTTTTTTCAATTTTATCTATGATCTGTAGATCCTTTGCGGCACTTTGCGTAAGGAATATCTTTGAATGCCCTTCCGGGTAAACAGGGTATGGCTCCAAAGGAATTCCCAGCATTCCCACATAATTGTGGAGGTAGTCCTCCTCGAAGGAATGGTATGGTATGTAGCATGAGGTGCCCACAGGGTTCCCAAGGTGTCCCAGGAATTCATCTACCTGGCCTAATGCATATCCGGCCAGTGGAGTGAAAATACTCCAACGCTTGTCCATCAATGCTCCCAGGCAGAACAACGTCACTTCCTTTGGCTTGGAGAACAAAGTAAGATAGGCCTGTTCAACGTAATAATTGAGGTTCCCCCTGCATTCAAACGGATCAAACCAACCTCCGCCGTTTTTACCCGGCTTTACATTTTCAAAGTATCTCATGATAAAATAGCTGAGATACCTTGGCAGATGCTGTTGTGTGTACAAGGGATCCCTCGTTTCTGTACCGGTGTAAATCATATCGAAGACAGTGGGCTTATATTCAAGATTGTAGCCTGTTTCCTGGAAGCACTCGTACCAGTTGGGAAATTTGACAATCATATTCACCTTTGGATTGATTCTTTTGGCAGGTTCCAATACCAGTTCATCAGAAACCTCCTTCATAAGCCGGAGCCTGAATTCCGACCAGCTTTTATCGCCCTTTGCCTTTATGCAGGAATTACATTTGCAGTTGGTAAAATAAAAATCATCCAGAATGATCTCATCAAAAAGTGAGGCAGTCATTTCTACTGCTGATTTCAACCTGTTCCTGTGCTCCTGATTCGTATAGCAAAGAGAGGTAAAACCAAAGGAATCTTTTTGTCCACTATCTGTTGTTGTAATGCCTCCCGAAACCTTCATTCCCTTGTCCTCAAAGAACTCTTTCAGCCGCAGCATCTTATCTCGCTCAATAAGCTCGCCGCTACGGTATGTTTCAAGGTAAATCTTATCAATATGCAGGTGTTCTTCAATGAAGCGGAATTCCTTTCCAAACGCATCCAAGTCCCCGATAGCAATTAGATTTGCCACAGGTGCGTACAGCGCAGTGGTAAAATTGTTATAGCTCATAAGCCCTCCTTGTTAGCTAATACCAGTACTATATAAGGTTACTATAGATGATGAGAAATCCATAACACTTTTATTCTACAATATACAGTTATAAAAAGCTACAAATGTTGTGTAATAATTTGACAAGCACAGATAAAAGCAAACGAAATAAACACCTTCGATTCACAATAGAACACTGATTACTCATATAATAGCATAAGAATCTATCGGTATAGCCGACGATTACGAACGAAAGGCCTATATTATCGATGCCTGATGGGAGATGATGTCCCTTGTTCAGAAGCAATGTTGCCGGAAACCATCTGATGCGGCTGTACGCAGCGTTTAAACGGGATGGCTTTGAGGTTAAAAAGATCATTACATATAACGGCAAAAAGGGTCTCGCTGCCGAGAACAAGTCCATATTAAACTATGATACAGGTAAGCCCAAAAGAGCCTATTACCTGGAAGGAAGCCCCTATGAAATGGGCTATCTGATGGGAAGCCTTGCCGAGAAGGAGGTTGCCAGGATGATGGAATACACCGACAGGGTAGTGTTTTCCTTCATCGGCAGTAAAGTGCTCGAGAAGATCAATCTAATTCAACGCACTCTTATAGGCCTGGTATATGAACTATCTAAAACTGCTGTCCAAGAGCTTCCCGAGGAGATTCGAGAGGAAATCCGCGGAATCTATGAGGGATGTAAAAAGAGCAATCCGAAAACATCTGTTGACATTGAGCATCTGACTGTTCTTAATATTGGGATTGATATTATTTGTTCCTTAGTCTATTCAGGTAACTTTTTTAAGAGGGATGTTGAGGGAATTGAAGCTGAGGATTTCAGGATACCGATGATGTGTAATGCACTGACTATATGCGGTAAAAGTGCGGCGGGCGGATATTATTTCGGAAGGGATTTTACCTTCCCGTCTTCGGACGTTTTTCAGGATACTGCTGCGCCGATTATATATAATCCTGCAAATTCTGTCAGCTATGGCGTTCATAGGGCAATTCCCTTTGTCAGCATTGCGGCTCCGGGAATGGTGGGCAGTATAGCAGCAATGAATTTGGAGGGTGTTGCTCTGGGGGTCAATATGTCTCCCGGAGCAAATTGTGACCCAAATAATATCGGCATCAATTCATTGCTGATGACGCGTATGTGCGCCCAATACGGAAGGAGTGCAAAGGCGGCGGCCAAGCTGATGGAAAAGCTGCCAAAGGGTGTATCATGGCTTTATATCATAGCAGATGGCAAATCCGACCGTTCTTGTGCTGCGGAGGCCGGAGCACCGATGCTGGGAAGGGATTCTCAATCGAGTATTCTGCCGGGCTCAGATATTTCGCCGAACATAGATATTCTGCCGGGCTCAGATGATTTCCGAGATACAGACTTCTCCAAGACTCTGGATTTTTTGCAATACCCGAAAGAGGAGTACAGAGCCTTGTTGCCTGACTTGGGATACATACGCGAACATGCCACGGTGCCTTATCAAAATGGAGTCATGTTTCGCTGGAATGATTACCGCTATCCTTTGGAATACCTTGCCTTTAACCGCCGATTATGGACACATTACAATGAAAAGCACAAAACGGATAAAGCCATTTATCCGGATGCTTTTGATAAAAAAGGTTATATCAGCAGATCAGGCCAGGAAAATTGTCCGTCCTCCTTTTATTTTGCGCCGCAAAGGGAAGAAAGCGAGGATATCCTTGTGGTAACCAACCACTACATAATCCCTGAAATGCGTTACTTTGCCATGCACCGGTGGACGGAGCGCATAATCGGCAAAAGGGTAAATGATATACAGTGGCGCTATGACGAGCTGAACAGCCTTATTCATAATAGGCTGGAGGAAAAAGGAAGCATTGACTTTGAGGATGCCAAAGAACTGATTAGCTTCCTGTCCCCTTCAGGTAGAAATAAGGATTACCATGCCGATAATCCCAGAAGTAGGGATGGAGAACAGCTTCGTATAGAAGGCTGCCTTTCAGTGTTCGATCTGAAAAACAAAGTAGTTGAAAGTCAATATGGCTATTTTTGCGATAAGTGGGTCAGGCTGACACTAACGGAGTACTTTGCCTGACGGTTGTAATTCATATCTTTCCTGCATTTCGTATGTTTGAAAAGAAGTAATAGCGAATGACTGGTTCTCGCGCAGTATTAAAGGGAATGAGATATTTTATGCTGACCAGGGCTTCGTAGGTGTGCCTGAAGTAGCTGATGTGCTTATGGGTATGGCGGAAGCAGAAAGTCCGCAAAAGCTGGCATTCTTTAAGCATGCAGAATCTGTTACAAATTCCAATCCGCCGGCACCGGCAACTATTCCCTGGGCAATAGGAAGTGTAGCAGTTGACGCGGCTTATCAAAGACAGTACGACGAAATCAGGTATGGTCAGAAGACGATGGATCAGATGATTGATGACTTCTTTGTAGAAGCAGGAAAGCTATTAGATAGATAAAATTCAAAATTCTATTATACCCTGCGGAAGTATATATTTGACTATGCTTCCTCAGGGTAGGAATTTTTGCATGAGAAACTACAAAAAGCATTTGCCGGAATACTTTTCATGACATCAAAAAAATGGGTTCATTACGAAAATTAAATGGGGTGATGATGTGATAAACAGTAAACAGATTAAAAGAAGAAAAAGTATCAGATCTATTGTAGTACTGATATTGGCTATCGTAACAGTCTATCCACTGGTATGGATGAGCGCAAGCTCTTTCAAGTATGAAATTGATATCTTTAAAGCAAAAACGCTTATTCTAACCCTTATACAGATGTTGATGCTTGGGTGGATCTGGAAGGACCCGGTTTTAAGATTCTAAGTGCTTTATATAAGCAGAAAACAGGCGAAACTATAATACAGTAAGCGCAAATAGCATCCGCTAGATAAATTCGTTGGGGAAGGACCTGAAGAGTCAGCCTTGCAACCTTCGAAACAGTTGTTTATCCTCAAATTCAGTTGGTTTGTACGATTCTATATAGTCAAGGGCTTCCTTTACATTCGGCAAAACATGATACAGCAGGCTGCTTTCATGGTGAGCAAAGGATTGGTCTACAATGCTGTCAAACTGCTTCAGTAAAGAATCATAGTAGCTGTTTATGTTTAGTATTACAATAGGTTTATTATGATATTTCAGTTGCTTTAGGGTAATAATCTCCAGCAGCTCTTCTAATGTGCCAAAGCCGCCGGGTAGTGCGATGAACGCATCGGATCTGGCATCCATAAAGGACTTCCGTTCGCGTATATCCTTTGTTACAATCAATTCATCACAGGTTTCATACACAATGCCTTTTTGATTGAGCGCTTCAGGGATGACACCTATTACCTTGCCGCCCATATCATGCGCAGCCGTGGCAGTTGCACCCATAAGGCCGCGCATTCCGCCGCCATAGAGCAGAATATCCTTATTGATAGCGATTGCTTTACCAAGCTCTGTGGCAAGATCAAAGTAAGCTTTGTCGATATAATTGCTTGATGAGCTGTATACACATATGACCTTATCCATTGTGCACCTCCTGACCTGCTTTCATCCTTTTCATAATATGATACCAAAAAGAAGCGGCTTAATGCAAATCTGGCGCGGGGTTTGGGCGATCAAAACCGGCTCCAGGTAACTTTACCAAAAAGAATAATAGTACTGCAAAAGCAAATTATGTTAAAATTGATGTTAATATAATATGATTGGAGCACCAATATATGAAGAAGCTTGAAATGATAAAAACATATTATGAAAGCAACATGGCAAAAAATCTGCCCGAGTACGGGATTCTCGGCTGGGAAAGTGAAGAAGCCCAGCAGCTCAGATTCGATGTATTGCTTGATAAAGTGAATCTGGATGATAAAAAACTGCTGGACGTGGGATGCGGTACGGGAAACCTTTTGGAACGCATCAACAGTAGGGGATTTAATGTAGCATACACCGGGGTGGATATTTTGGAACAGATGATTGAAAAGGCAAATAAAAAGCGACTTAACGGAGTATTTGTACATGCGGATATTTTTAAAGAAAGCATTTTCGCCTCGGACTTATTTGATGTCGTCTATACCTCAGGCATATTTAACCTGAATCTCGGCAACAACAAAAAATTTCTTAGAAATGCACTGGAGCTTTTTTTCAGTCTGTCCCGCGAAACTGTCGTTTTTAATTTACTACATGTTGAATCTCCGGACAGAGAAGATAAATATTTCTATTTTCACCCGGGGGAAGTCAGCGAAATCCTTACTGAATTTTCCACTGTAATTAGGAGAGCGGAATTCATCGAAACTTATCTGAAAAACGATTTTACAGTGATATGCAAAAAAAACAAATAATTTTGTATATAGTATGTTATTCTGCGAAAAATGTGTGGTATGATGTGAACATAAACAATGGACGAGGTGAACCCGATGCGTACAAAAAAACTATATCCTGTCAGACACATCCGCGATTTTAGAGATCTGTTGGAACAAAGCGAAAAGCATTTTTCGCAGAAAGCAGCTTTTTGGGTCAGGGTGAAGGATGGCGGGTTCAGAAGCATAACCTATAGTCATTTCAAGGAGGATGTGGATGCTCTCGGGGCCGCATTGGTATCCCTTGGGCTCAGAAACGATACCACGGCTGTCCTGGGTGAGAATCGCTACGAATGGTGCGTTTCTTACCTGGCAGTGACAAACCATAACGGTGTAGTAGTACCTCTCGACAAAGAGCTACCGGCAGCTGAAAAGGACAATCTACTACGCAGAAGCGGTTCAAAGGCACTGATATTTTCCGGGCGTTATGAGAGCGATATGCTCAAGCTCAAGAAGGAAGGCAGCCCTGTAGGTTATTTTATTCATATGGATATTGAAGAGGATACCGAGGACTTTCTCTCCTTTAGCAAGCTTCTAGAAAAAGGCAGACAGCTGCTGGAGCAAAAGAGTATTAATCTGAACGAATACAAGATAGATGACACTGCATTGAGCATATTGCTTTTTACTTCCGGGACAACTGATTTGGCCAAAGGCGTCATGCTTTCTCAAAAGAATATATGTGCCAATATTATGGGAATCTTGAAAACAGTGCATGTTGACAGCAATGATATCTCACTTTCGATATTGCCGATCCATCACACCTATGAGTGCACAATCGGCTTTCTGTCTATTATATATAGCGGCGGAACGATAGCCTTCAACGAAGGACTCAGACATATACAAAAGAACTTTCTCGAGGTAAAGCCCACAATACTGGTTACTGTGCCTCTGCTTCTGGAAAACATGTATAAAAAAATATGGGGTCAGATAAAGAAAAAGCCCGGAATGACCTTTTTGGTCAAGACAATGATGCTTATAGGATCCGCATTGAAGCTTATAGGTATTGATGTACGGCGCACAATGTTTGCCAGTGTCCACAAGAACTTTGGAGGAAGTCTGAGATTAATTGTCACCGGTGCTGCCGCAATAGACAAAGAGGTTTCAAACGGATTGAACCGTATGGGTTTCAAGGTGCTTCAGGGATACGGCCTGACTGAATGCTCGCCATTAGTTATAGGCGAGAGGGACAACCTTTACGGCAATGCATCGGTTGGCATCTCCTTACCGGGGGTCGAGGTCCAAATCGACAACCCCGATGAAAACGGAATCGGTGAGATTATTACAAAGGGCGATAATGTGATGCTTGGCTATTATAAGGACGAAGAAGCCACGAACAGAAGCCTCAGGGGCGGGTGGTTTCATACAGGGGATCTGGGTAAGGTCGGTAAGTCCGGTACTTACTATATTACAGGGCGCCTAAAGAACGTGATTGTTACGAAAAATGGCAAGAACATTTTTCCGGAAGAGGTGGAATCCTATATTAACAGGAGTCCATATGTGCTTGAATCCATGGTGACCGGCTACCAGGACGACAAATCCGGTGATATGTTAGTAGGAGCCCATATCCTGCCTAATTTGGATGCAATCAAAGCGAAAATCAAGGACAGGACACCCTCTATTGAAGAAATAAAGAAGTTTATTTCCGAGGCTGTAAAAAGCGCAAACAAGGATATGCCTTTATACAAAAGGATTAGAACATTTACTATAAGAGACAATGAGTTTATTAAAACCACGACGCTGAAGATTAAGCGTTATGCCGAAAATGCATCGCTGAAGCTGAAGAAGAACTGAGCCAAAACGCATCAGCTGTGTTTGGATAAGATGTGCTTATGATTAATGAGTGTCTATAGAAATGTGAGGTGCTGTATGAGTCAGGAAGGTTTCACATTCAAAGGATCAAATGGTCAGGAAATCTTTTGCTGGTGCTGGGATGCACCGGTTCAACCCGCGGGAGTGCTTCAAATTTTCCATGGCATGGCTGAGCATGCCGAAAGGTATGCTGATTTTGCACAATACCTGAATACAGAAGGCTTCACGGTTTATGCCTGTGATATGCGAGGACATGGCAGGACAGGAGAACTGAACGGGGACTCCTGCCACATGGACAAGGGCGGTTTCAATGGGTCCATGGAGGATCAAGCATTTCTAATGAAGCTGATAAGGGAAAAGCACCCTGAAGTCCCGCTAATAATACTTGGGCACAGCTTTGGCTCATTTTTGGCACAGGAGTTCATAAAACATTACGGCGGTGATATATCAGGCCTGATACTGTCAGGGTCTTCTTTTATGAAGGGGGCAGATATAAGTGCCGCATATATTCTGGCAAAGCTTTCATTACTTTTAGGGGGGCGTCGTCCCAATAAGCTGCTGGACAAATTAAGCTTCGGCAGCTATAACAAAAAGATACAAAACCCCACAAGCAAGTTTTCCTGGCTGAGCCGTGATGAAAATCAAGTCAGGAAGTATGAAGAGAGCCATTTTTGCGGTAATGTTATGAGTACCGGCTTTTTTGAATGCTTTTTTACAGGCCTGATGAATTTATATAGGGGTATGGAAAAAATCCCTTTGAACCTGCCTGTCTACATCCTGTCGGGTACAGAGGATCCTGTTGGGAAATATGGAGTAGGTACGGACAAGCTTTATGAGGAGTACAAAAGGTTGGGGATAACAAATCTCAGAATTAAGCTTTACCAAGGCTCAAGGCATGAGATACTCAATGAAACAAACCGTGAGGTGGTTTATCAGGATATATTGGACTGGCTCAAGGAGCCTACCGGGGCACAATAAGCCCAGTAAACAACCTTGTCGGCAGCAAGTCAGAGAACTTTCCCATACTAAAGCAACGGTTTTACACCAAAGAAACGGTTTTACACCAAAGCAGACTGCTTTATACCACAGCACCCAGCAGCAGGATACCCTCATTCTCACGGTAGATTCCCGGCAGCTGTCCAAAGGGGATAGGATTAACGCCTAATCCCACCTCTAAAGTGAAGCCAGGTCTGCGATATTCTTGCAGGAACCAGTCCTTGTAGCCTGCGTAAGCTGCCTCGGGCGTACCAGCTTCAACGGCATAGCCGCTGATAGCGCCAAATTGGTTTGCTATGTTCAAAGAACGGGGCGGTGCGTAATCTTCAAACTGCCAGTAAATCACTTCCCCTTGCGTGTGATAAGCTATGACAATTCTGAAATTGTGAGCCTGGGTGAAATCTACCATTGCCCTTGATTCGGGCTCTGATAATGGAGCGTCACCGCCAAAATCTCTCGGGGCGGGGTTTATGATACCTTCCTCGATTTGCTCTTGTTTTGATCTCTCCCATTCGGCAGGATAGTTCAGGTTAAGATCCACGCCCCTTATATTTGCCTTCCAGACACTGGGCAATGGCAGCCCGGTCCTGTTTAGCCTTGCGGCTGTTATAAATTCTGGATTGTCATAATTGGGCCAGTATGCCACAAGATCTACGCCATCGGGGTTTACAAGTGGGACTATGTATATGCTCGTGAGATTATATAAATCCCCGATATTATAACCCAATATGCTTGCACCGGTGGAATAGGCTTTGGAGTAATTTTCGATGAATTTCATCAATACCGGAGTTGTAATCGACTCATTTGCGTGATGAGAAGCATTATAGGAAACCTCTCTGCTGCCTCTTCCCAGTCTTACATAATATAGCTCCCTGCCCATGACGCTTCTGCCGATTGAACCGAGCTCAAGGAAGGGGTATCTAACAACCAGTCCTTCCAGCTGGCGTTGGACGATTTCATAGGTCGGAGCCACGTCCAGGGGAACCATATCAATACCGTAAGGCACGATGAGCCTTTGGCCGATTGTGAGCATATTCGGATTAATTCCCGGGTTTGCGGTAACTATCGCATTCACCGTCGTGTTATAGGCCTGTGCAATTCCATAAAGCGTATTTCCCGACATAACCGTATAGGTATCGTAACCTCTAAGCAGCCTGTCAAGAACAGCCCAGGTTGCCGGCCCCACAATACCGTCTGCGACTAATCCATTGTTTTGCTGAAACGCTATTACTGCTTGCTGAGTTCGGCTACCAAACACTCCGTCAACCTGGCCGACATTATAGCCTATAGTGTTTAGCAGACTTTGAACAAGTCTTACATCCGGCCCTCTCGAGCCTATTGACAGTGTTTGCATGCAATAACCTCCACCAAATGTTTGTGCACTAAAAAAGCTCACTACTTTGTTACATTATATTAATGACTGGACGTAAATGTGTTTCCGACTTTAAGCTAGGTTGAATAGTTTGCCTATGGGCTGGCTTGCAACCATTTCTTCACACAATGCATTTATTCACAGCCATGCCCCGCCCATCCTGCTTCAAAGAGTCTATATAAGAATAAAAACTTGTTTAAACACAGAGTTAAAATAGTGAAACCCGCTTCTCCGTAGTGTATAATGGTGTTAATAGGCAACAAAACACACGAAAGAAAAGAGGGTTCACATGTGGCAATTATACCACAAATATCGTTGTTTAAGTGGGAAGAAATCGAAGAATTAGGAGATTTGGAAAGATTACGGCTCGTCATAGAGTCATAACTGAATAGGTATAGGGCACTACTCATAATTTCAACTTTAGGACGGAATAATGCCCAAAAAGGCGCATATTATAGACGACCGGCTATAAAACAAGGCGTATTTCCAAAAATATAGTCCTAAACTTGCAAAAGTGAGTAGTGCGGTCTGCTTTTAGCATCCATGCCAGCGCATCTCGACGCCCCCGAGATTTCCTTAGTGCCCTAACAGACACCACGTCGCTTGAGTG
>CAZQCL010000005.1:3486-27188 GCA_964592435.1 uncultured Oscillospiraceae bacterium | reverse complement strand
AAGGGCACTGTCATTATGCTGGAGGCTTGCAGAAGGTATGGGGTAGGGAAGTTCGTCTTTGCTTCTTCCTCCTCTGTCTATGGCAACGGCGCGGTTCCGTTCAGGGAATGCAACAATCCCGGTTCACAGGCTTCTCCCTACGCCGCCGCCAAATATTCGGGAGAACTATTTTGTAAAACCTGGCAACAGCTTTACGACATACCAACGATCTGTCTGAGGTTTTTTACCGTATATGGGCCCAGGCAGCGGCCTGATATGGCAATACACCTCTTTACAGAAGCCATCTCAAAAGGCCGTGAGGTCGTTATTTACGGTGACGGAAGCAGCTCCAGGGATTATAGCTATATCGATGATGTTGTAGATGGAATCATCGCATCTATCAATCATAAGTGTGATTTTGAGGTTATGAATCTTGGAAGCTCAAATACCGTCGATGTTTTAACTCTTGTAAAGATAATTGAACGCAAACTGCAAAAGCAGGCTCATCTCCGGTTTTTGCCTCAGCAGCCTGGTGATGTTCCCACAACCTTCGCCGATATCAGAAAAGCGGCGACCTTACTGGGTTACAACCCTAAGGTAAAGCTGGAAGAGGGTATAGAACACTTCATTGACTGGTATCAAATGCGGGGTGTTTAGGGGAAACAAAGGAGTATGGGCAGTCTGACTTTGGACTGTCCATGCTCCTTCATCGATACCCCGTCTTATGGCGCATCCTGTCGAGTGTTATCTGCGTTTTTTCGCAATCCCTTTATTGACTCCGGATTTGAAATTCTCCCATTCTCCTGTCTGAGGAGATTTTATAGCAATCCCCTTTTTACCCTTATAAAAGTTGTCGTAAGAGGATACATCGCTCTTGGCAGCTCTTTCAAAGCACCTGTAAGCTATGCTCATATCCCACTTAATTACATCCATTTCCACATAATCACATCCTAACGCAACAATTTATTTACATAATCAGTATATTATAATGCTTCTAAAATGTTGCATCCTGTTATGCCGCTTCGCCATCTTACCAGTTTACCTTACACATTTGTATAGCTTCCACTTCTATCTACGGCTTTTCCCCTATCTGCGCGGCTTTGTTCTCACTGGAATTTCACCTATACAAGGCCTTCACTTATGCATCACCTTAACTCCCTCAGGAGTATCCTCCAGCTGTATTCCCATGCTGCTCAGCTTATCCCTGATTTCATCTGCCAGCTTCCAGTTTTTCTCCTTCCTTGCCTGCTGCCTCTTATTTACAAGCTCCTCAATCTCAGGGCCGAGTTCGGACGTTTCATTCTCATGCTTTTCAGATGCCTTGTCAAAATCCAGTCCTAAAACCCTATCCATTTTCAAGAGCAGCTCATAAATGTCATGAGATTTTGTCCCGTGCTTTACCGCATTCCAGGCTACTCCCAAGGCTTTTGAGATGTTCAGGTCGTCATTAATCGCATCTATGAAATCCCTCTCAAACCCGCCAATAACATCGGCTTCCAGCCTTATGTCCTCAGGGGCATTTTTGTGTGCCAATACACCTTCGAATAGCCTGTCTAAAGCCACCTGAGCAGACTTTATTCCCTCCCAGGTAAAGTTGAGCTTACTTCTATAGTTTGCATTCAGGCACATATACCTAAATGCAAGGGGGCTATAGCCCTCCTTCTTAATATCAGCTATTGTATAAGCGTTGCCAAGGCTTTTTGACATTTTGCCATTGTCAATAAGCAGGAATTCACCGTGAAGCCAGTAATGAACTGCCGGTCTGCCGAGGAGCGCTTCGCTTTGCGCTATTTCGTTTTCGTGGTGTACAGGGATATGATCAACGCCACCGGTGTGAATGTCAAATTCATCTCCCAGATACTTCCTGCTCATGGCGGAGCACTCTATATGCCAGCCGGGGTATCCCATCCCCCAGGGGCTCGGCCACTGCATTATGTGTTCCTTTGGTGCCTTCTTCCAAAGCGCAAAGTCGGCAGGATGCCTTTTCTCCTCATTCACATCCACCCTGGCACCTGCAATTTGGCCTTCCAGATCCAACCTGGATAGCTTCCCATAGCTCTCGAACTTCATTATGTCAAAGTAAATACCGTCGCTTGTTTCGTATCCGTAACCCTTTTCGACCAACCCTTCCACAAACTCCAGCATTTCATCGATATGCTCGGTTGCCTTGGGTATATGCTCCGGCTTTTCTATGTTCAGCTCGACAATATCCTTCATAAAGACGTCGGTGTAATACTTCGCGATTTCCAAGGGAGATTTGTGTGTCTGCCTGGCGGTCTTTAACATTTTGTCTTCGCCCTCATCGGCATCCGATACCAAATGGCCTACATCCGTTATATTCATGACGTGCTTGAGCTTATAACCGTTGTATTTAAGGGTGCGTCTTAATATGTCCATGAACACATAGGATCTCATATTGCCGATATGTGCGTACTGGTATACAGTAGGTCCGCAGGAATAGATGCTTGCAACGCCTTCCTGTATCGGCTTGAATTCTTCCTTTTGTCTGGTTAATGTATTATACAGTTTCATTCTTTTTCCCTCCACACTTATTCATTTTTGCAATTGTGTCCGCATCTGCCAACACTTCGTCCGGATTGGCTTTTCGCAACATTTCCTCCATGCGTTCAATGCGCGCCTGAAGTCTACACAGCTCCTGGGAAAAAGGATCCGCAACATGTATATGATCCAGCTCTACAGACGGCGCCAGCTTCCTTCCTGCCTGTTTGACAGCCCGTGCCTTTGTCCCTGTTACTGTAGTATCGGCCTCAACATCATTAAGCACAATGGAGCCTGCGCCAATCATGGAATTATCACCAACTTTGATAGGTCCAAGCAAATTTGCGCCTGCGCCTATCAGGACGTTGTCGCCGATTGTAGGATGCCTTTTCCCTTTTTCCTTTCCCGTACCTCCTAGAGTCACCCCGTGATAAATAGTGCAATTAACGCCGATTTCTGCCGTTTCACCTATGACAATTCCCATGCCATGATCAATAAAAAGGCCAGCCCCAATAGTCGCTCCCGGATGTATCTCAACGCCCGTAATAAATCTGGAAAACTGCGATATTGAACGAGCAAGAAAAAACAGTTTCCTTTTAAAAAGCCAATGAGCGATACGATGGAAAATCAGCGCATGGAAGCCGGAGTACAAGAGGAAGACCTCAAATGTACTTTTTGCAGCCGGATCCCTCGCTGCTATTGATCTGGCATCGGTCAATAATCCTCTAAACATAATATTGCCTCGTTTCATTATTATCATCTGATAGCTACTATAAGGTAGCGGCAGTGCTACCCTAAATAAAAAACTTCGCCCTCTGCTATAGAGGCGAAGTATCTCGCGGTTCCACTCTAGTTCGGCAGAACAATTTCTAGATCTGCCAATCTTATCCATTTAACGGTATGTTTCCGGGAAACCCTACTTGATTCAGGATTCCGACTCGCATGGGGCACTTCATCCGACAAAATCTCGGGGGCAGCAATCCCTCCGATAACCAACGCCGCTTCCAGCCGGTGGCGGCATCTCTCTGTGGCTTTTATTCGAATTACTTTCCCAGGTCATCATCTTTAATATATATTTCTTTTTATATCTGTAGTTTATTCAGTTTATCAAATATTAGTTAAAAAGTAAACAAATTTGATATTTTAGTTTGTATAATCCTGTCCTTATGAATAAATAATAGTATCGACGACAAGAGTATATTCATAAAATCCTTTGAAAGGAAGTGATATGGTTGGCTGAAAATGTCGAGAGAACGCAACATTTCAGTTTCGGACAGTTCATGATAAGATGGTTGGTTGGAGCCATCGTCCTGGCTGTAACGGCGTTTCTTACCCCTGGTTTTACTATATCAGGTGTCTGGCCGTTGATTATTGCCGCTGCCGCAATCGCTATCATCGATTACCTCGTACAAAAGGTTCTCGGAGTAGATGCGACTCCTTTTGGCAGAGGACTTACAGGCTTTATTATCTCGGCGGTCATTTTTTACGTCGTCAAATTCATTGTACCGGGATATGATGTAACACTGCTCGGAGCAGTACTCGGTGCTCTTGTGTATGGCATCATTAACCTTTTGATACCCGGTAAAACCATGTAGTTTGAATTCCGGTACAGGCACCGTAACCATCGGATTTGCTTCGCAGACACAAGAGATAAAGGGATGGCTCATGCCATCCCTTTATGTAAAATATACTACTATTCATCCTTTGTCATTGCTCTTTCGTCTTCGATCGCCCCGGGGAAATCTGCCTTTTGGGGCGGGAAGAACTCATCTATGGGGAAATCAATTGTGTCAAATAGTTCGCATGGATTTTCTTCCGTTGCCGCAACGCACTGCTTGTTTGGAACGCAGAAGTCAAATGCAGGTATCAGCAGCTGTACAAATCTGGCAAGCTTGATGATTGAGAAAAGCCCTACCGTTGCCACTGCCTGTCTTCTGATACTAAGCTCTCTTGTGTTGTCTACTGCAAGATCCGTTTCATCAAAATCGAAGTCTTCAATCAAGTCACTGACAACCTTGGGAATATTTCTCGCACAGCCGTCATCGCAAGTGCTTTCCAGCACATCGACAATTCTTGCACCCAGTGTGATCGGTTCTGCAACCTCGACCTTTGAAATGGGTAAATTATCCTGCTGCAGAGCGGAACCGCCCTGATTATCCAGGCCTTTGTCTACAAAATGTGATTTGAATATTTTCACATTGCCTTCTGAGCCAAACAGAATGACCTTTTTATCAAAGAGTACGATACCCGGTACTGTAATAATCTTTATCCCGCCGCTTTGACACGGTACAAAGAAGTCCAGTGTAACCTTGATGAAGAATTTAACATCCACGGTGTAGAAGCCTCTCTTGAACGGCACCTCCTCAACATCTGAAAATACCTTTACCACTTCGGCGCGCCTTGCTTTTACATTAACTGCATGGCAAATGAGCCAATTTGCCTGCTGAGGATTTTTGAAAAACACCCTGGCATCTTCAATGCAGTCCTTTTCTTTACATGAATCATAGATTTTTTCTACCTGTATACAAACTGCTTCTCTTATCCTACAAAGGTCTCTTTCGCTAATGAGACCCGGAAGCACTTTTTCGTGACTACATCCCATACCTTAATCTCCCTTCATTTAAATCAATACTAGTTGATTTCCCTCTCATTTTCATAATATGTTGCACTTTGATATTTGTGATATTTCTTACAACTTTATAAAATCATTCGAAGATTGAGCAATAAATGAAATCATTCCCGTCATATATATAATAGGAGCTGTTAAAACTGAGAGAGGGTATTATGTTTAATTTTCATAACAGGCAGTTTGTTTTCAGGCAAACTACCGGTGAGCTGTGGAACTTTTTTTGTGATTCCGGGCAGAACATGTGTTATAATACGCTAACAAGCAAAGGCATCTGGAGTAATGCACTTGTGCTTCATAAAAATGTTTACCGGTATTTTTATGCCGAGATGGATCAGGATGATGTCTTTCACATCCTTTTTCAGGATATTAAGGGAAATGTCAATTATTCCAGGCTGGATGGGCAATCGATAAAAACCCTTCCGATACTAAGCAGCAAAACGCCCTCCGCTTACGATAAGCAGCTACATATTGCCCCCTTGAGTGACAGTCTCTACTTCTTCTATGTTCTGCAATATGATAATTCATTTATGTTGGCTTACCAGACTCTTGGTAATTTAAGAATGGGTACGCCAATGGTAGTGGATTACGTTTCCGGCAGCAGCCAGCCCTGCTCGATCGTATATGATCGGGGGCAAAATATTTATGCATTTTATCAATCCTATGACGGTAAATACCTTCAAATCGGTTATAAAAAGTTCAGCACCGCACAAAAGCATTGGAGTGATTTCATCCCTGTGACCAAATATGCCGGCAACTGTGAGTATCCACATGCTATTGTTGACAGCAGCGGTGCATTGCATCTGTGTTATCAGAGGCGGACACCCAGGCTTTTTGAAATGGTCTATCAACAAAAAGCTCCTGATAGGAATCTCTGGTCCGAGGAAACGGTGATACACTCCTCAGTCCACTCCTTTGAAAACGCCTCAATACTGCAGATTCAGGACAGAATCGTAATCTACTGGGTTCGTGAGGATGTGGTTTATTACAATACAGGCTCACTAAAGGGCAGCAGCTGGGGCAAGGCGTCCCGATACGGCAGCCAATTAGGACGCCAGCTGCTCTGCCTGTGCTATAAATCCAACAGTCCCCGCGACCGCATTAAGGGGGACGGTTCTCCCTGGACGCAAGGGGACGGTTATCTCAAGGGGGACGGTTCCCTCAAGGGGGACGGTTCTCCACTGGCACCGGGAATATACCCGGGAAGCCTTTCAAACGGCCTTAAATTGCTTTTCCTGTCAGGAAATTTATCAGGATTATCAGGGGACGGTTCTCCCAAGGGGGACAGTTCTCAATTTTTTTCAGCTGGCAGTGTTGTCGGGGCTGTCCCCGAAAAGGATCTCAACCGTTTTGTTGCTGACACTCTCCTCCAGCTGCAAGGTAGTGTTGAAGAAATCAAAGAAGGGTGGCTCGAGACCAGGAGAGAGATATCCCAGCTTACCAACGCCTATATTGAGTTGAAAAAGGATTTTGACAAGTATTCTATATATACGAACATGCTCAAGAAGCAGCTAGACCAAAACAAAAAACAACTTAATCGGAATAATAGGCTTGTCGGAGACACTGAGATATCGGCAGATGTATCTCAAAAAGAATCTCTTCAGAATGGAAATCCGCAAATTGAACCCCCCCAAAAAGAGCTTCTTCCGCAAGAGGGCACGCCAGGTCCGGCTTTAGATCCGGAAAAATTACAAGAGTGGGAGAATTGGCAGGAACCTAAGCAATGGCAGGGAACCGATGAGTAAAGGGCACAGAAAAAGGATGATCCGCTAAGACCATCCTCTACATTTAAAACCCGAAAAGCCGTTCCCCCATATTTTGACACCTAGCCCAATGCCAGGTGGGTGTCCTGCCGACAAATTCAATCTTCCACCGCCGATACATACGGTTACCCATATGCCGGAATTAGCTTGTGGCCTGATATCTACTATCAAACGCCGGACTCCCGTTTCTCAAATGTAGGTTCAAAATAATAGGTTTATCCGAGCATTCCAGGTTACAAATTATTTATCTGCCAAAATTCAAATTAATACCTTACCATAGTACAAACTGTGTCGTGCCCCTTGCTGTGACTATATTATAACACCGGGATTTTAGTTTAACAACAAACCACAAGCGCCATTAAGCCTCCAGAACGTTGAATTTTTCAATCTGCCTTCGATTTTCTGCTTCATTCTAACAAATCGCTTCTATTGTTAGGAATATTATAGTTTAGTTAATATATTTTTACATATTTGTATTTCATTTGCTGACGCTCTACTCTGTATATCTCCCTGATTATAATATTATTTATGCAAGCCTGCTGTAGTACCAGCTCTTTATACTCCAGCGGAAATCTCAGGCAATAGCTGCAGCCGCCTTTTGCAATTTGGCAGGGGGTTGATGTCACTTCAAAAACGTAGCCTTTCCTCTCAAGTATTCCGCAAAGTTTCAATGCATAATTTCCCGAATCCATTATTGCGATGCCATCCATATATTTCACACTCCCAAACATCAAACGCAATAGTTACATCTATATGTTATTCACCCGCCGATTTTATGTTCCCTTGCGAAATAAAACAAATATTGCTGTGCCGCCCCTGCATATTGACCGAAGTGCTCTGCTGCAAACTGTTGGATTTGTTTGAAGCCGGCCTCTCTCTTAAAGTATAATTCCTCCATAACCCGCTTAACCCACACATCCGTAGGGAAAACATCGCGCTTGATTCCGCTGTAAAGCAAAACGCAGTCAGCTACTTTGTTACCCACTCCTTTGAACCTCATGAGAGCATTTCTGGCTTCCTCGCCAGTCATTCCGGCCAGCTCCTTAAGGTCACACCCCGCTTTAGCCAGTTCCCTGGCTGTCTCATGTATATAGCTGCACCTGTAACCGGCTCTACATTGCTGAATCTGCTCGAAACAACAGTCAGCAAGGGTTTGTGCTTCAGGTAAGCCGAAATACTCTTTCCCAAAGGCTTCAAGCCTTTCTCCAAAAAGCCTTGAGATCTCACTTACTATTTTCATGATACGAGGAATCCTATTATTAGAGGAAAGTATAAATGAAATCAAAGTCTCCCAGGGCTCCTGCCTCAGCAGTCGAATCCCATTACCGAATTCCACGGCCTTTTCCATGATGCTGTCTATGGAAACAGCTTTTTTAATCAATGCATAGTCAGTTCCAAGATCGAAATAGTCAAACCAAATCTGCTTGAAATCGTCCAGTGTTACATTATTCAAAACCAGCCTGCCCGGGGTGTATTCCACGTTGGCGACCTTGCCTCGCACTACTCCGGTATAGCTGCCATCAGTCTCCTTATACCATCTGAAGCATTGTCCGCATTCAAAAATGTGAACCGGGTTAAAGTCCCTAATCCCATGCACAATTACACAACCGTCTGTAAGATTGTCCCGGGAGCCTGCCTCATAATGTACTTCATATTCTCTATATAAAATTCTAATCACCTCACAAATATCCAATCATGGTATAATAACCCCACAAGTGAGGTTATTATATGCCTCCGGCGGAATTTAGGTGCGTGCAAGTTTTTCGTTGACACGAAAATGCACATGCACAATTATACCATGAATCCTTCGAATTCATGGTATAATAAATCTATATCTGCAACAAGCAGCGATGCAGATGATGCAGATGATGCATGTATATTGTAACACAGTTAAGGAGGGACCCATGAAAGAAAAAATATACACAATCCCGGTAACGGAAGCATTTGGGCAAGACTGTGAATGCCCACTGTGCCTGCTTCATAATAAGCTTGAGAAGGAATATACCGATTACTATCTTGGTCCGGCGCTGATGGAGCCGGATAGCAGAATAGATACCAATAAAAAAGGCTTTTGTCGCAGACATTTTGAGCTGCTGTACAACAGGCAGGAGAATCGCCTGGGTTTAGCACTTGAGACACACACCCATATGAGGGAGAAGCTTTCGCAGATAAAGAAGATCAGTAATGATATCATTAACACAGCGAATAATAAAAGGAATTCCGGCTCGATTTTCAGCTCCCTGTCAGGGAAATTTGCCTCGAAGGGACAGTCCGCTTCTTCACCTCAGGCAAGGCTGATTAAGCTGTTGGCTGATATTGAAGGCAGCTGTACTATATGTAGTCGTCTGGAATACACAATGGACAGATATCTGGATGTGGTCATGTACCTATGGTCGAAAGAAGCAGATTTCCGCAAGCTTTTTGCAGAAAAGAAGGGCTTTTGTCTAGTTCATCTTAAAATGCTGATTGAAGCATCGCAGAAATATTTGAAAGCCGCCGAAAGCGAAAAGTTTTTGAGTCTGCTCATGGAACAGCAGATTGAAAATATGGAAAGAATCGAACAGGAATTAGATTGGTTTACCAAAAAATTCGATTACCGCAACAACGATGCTCCGTGGGGCAACTCGAAGGATGCGCTGCCGCGCAGCATACAGAAGCTGAAAAGCTATTCGGATTTGAAATAAAGCCGGAAAATGTGGGAGATATCCTTGCTGCCATACTATACCCTAATATATGAATTGCCATCCAGAGGTACCAGCACCTGAAGCGGTACTGTTCCGCCGATTTGTCCCACTGCATAAATTGTATAAAATCTACCCTCTCCAAGGCTTATATTCGGCACATACAAGAGCCTTGCGTCCGTGCCGCTCTGTAGCAGATAGAATGTATAAGTCCCCGCTGCTATCGGCCTATAGTTTGTGGCCATACCATAAGTAACGTCTTCGAATAGCTTGGTTCCATCAGTTAAGGCCAAATCCATACCCGGACTATTCGGTACCAGATTTGCAAAGCGCAGATATAACTGCCCCGGTGGAATTTGTATTACAGTTTCAAAAAATGTCTTCATTGTGATATTCGGTGACAGGCCGATTATCACTGCCGTATTGATTGACTGGCCCGGCAGCTCTATTATTGTATTCAATAATGCCGGGGCTGTAGTTCCTGTTGCGAATATCTGAATACTGTATCTGCCCGGTACCATTTGTAGATATTCGGTAAATCCGCTGTAGGCTAAGCCAAGAGCAATAGGGCTGCCGTTTGCATACACATCCACAGGCTGCAGGTTAGGTGATGCATGAAGCAACCGCATGTAAGAAAATTGCTGCCGGGTATCGTAGCCTTGCGGCGTGTATTGGCTCTGCTGCGGCATGTATGGATTTAGCTGTGTCATATATGGACATGGCCGCCGCATTATATTATTCCTGTATTGATAGCTGTTGCTAGCATTCATCTTGATTTTCTCCTTTCGTGACACAGGTGACACAGGGGGACGTTTTCCTTGTGTCACTACCCCCTGTGTCATCCCCCGCCCACTCACATAAAAAATACCATGGTGCAATATTCGGGCAATGCTCCATGGTATCATTATATTTTAAAGTCCGGTGAAAGGTACCTGATTTATTTTGCAAGCTTGTATATGTTCACAATATCGTCCTTCTTCAGCTTCACAAAGCTGCCAAGCGTGCCTGTCCCTACAGCCTTTTCCGCCATTTCCTCAAAGCGGTCGTCTTTTATGCCCGCATCGCTTAGGCGGGTAGGAAGGCCGATGCTCTTGAAAAAGCTTTCCACTCTTGAAATCCCTTCTAATACTGTTTTTTCCGGATTCGCAAAATCCTGCTCCACTTTCCACACCCTAACCGCAAACTGTACGAACCGGTTCACATTAGCCTTATAGACATATTTCATCCATGCCGGGAATACTATCGCAAGCCCCGCGCCATGGGCAATATCGTATATGGCGCTCAGCTCATGCTCTATATCATGCGACGCCCAGTCCTCCTCCCTCCCGGTACCAAGCAGACCGTTATGCGCAACAGTTCCTGCCCACATAATCTCTGCAAACGTATCGTAATCATTGAGGTTGTCCAGCACACGAGGGACATTGTTAATCATCGTGACTAACGTTGCTTCGCTTAGTCTATCGGTAAACTCAACATTGGGCGTGTTCGTGAAGTATCTTTCCATGACATGAGCCATGATGTCGGTTGCTCCGCATGCTACCTGGTATGGAGGAAGTGTCGAGCAAAGCTCAGGGTTCAGAATCGAAAACTGTGGCCTGATAAATTCGTATCCAATACCAATTTTCAGTTGACCTTCCTCTTTAGTAATAACTGAACTTGGGCTACTTTCGCTTCCCGCTGCGGGAATGGTCAGTATTGTACCTATCGGGAGAGCCTTGTTGGCTACGCCCTTTCTCATATAAAGATCCCACACATCACCATCATATAATACGCCCATAGCGATTCCTTTTGCCGAATCAATTACGCTTCCGCCTCCTACGGCCAGTATAAAATCAACACCGTTCTTCCTGCACAAATCAATGCCCTCGTAAACAAGGCTAAGCCTCGGGTTGGGCTTGACACCGCCAAGCTCAGCAAATTCAACGCCCGCTTCCTTCAGGGATTTTACAACTTTATCATATAATCCGGACTTTTTGATACTTCCACCGCCATAATGCAATAACACCTTTTTTGAATACTTCCTTACCTCTGATCCGACAGTGTTTTCATTTCCCCTCCCGAATATAATATTCGTTGGGCTTTGAAATGTAAAATTGTTCATTGCGACCTCCTAAAGAATATATTTCCATGACAGTTTACCCCTTTTTACCCTTATGCAAACAGCTATTTTTCGACAACGAGGCTCTTCACTGTCACATTTACCTGTTTTATATTAAGCGCAGTCAGCCTCTCCACTTCTTCACTAACCCTTCGCTGTATATCATAGATAAGCTTACGTATATTATAACCATATACCAGCACCAGCTCCATCTCCATGGTAATACCTTCATCATGGTTCTCAGCGCGGAATCTCGAAATCTTGCTTACTCCCTCTATATTGGTTACAACGAATTCTACGATCTGATAAACTGTGTAATCAGATATGGTATAGCTCCCAAGATAGCTGAAGGTTGGCCTGACAACGGATTTTACACCGTCCAGCTGATAATTCACTTTGCCTTTGCGCCTGAATATTTGAAGCGGGTCAAGGAAATATCCTGAAAAGTCCTTCTTTATTTCAAAGGTAGGAACCGGAATAACATGCTTTCCCTGCTCCCGTCTTGTGGCAACAGCCTGCTTTATCTCAAATTCATCGGCTACATCTTCAATATAAATGAACTGACTTATTTCAGGCAACTGAAGCCTTTGAACAATTCGCTCAACCATGCCTTCGGAGGTCCCAAGTATCATTATGGTATCGGGTTTATTCGCCTCAATGGCATCCATCACCTCGTCGGCATGCACATCATCCGTGAATAAGGCATGCTTAATTGAAGCGACCCTGGTTTTCTCCTTTTTAGCGGATGTGCCCGCTACCACCTGGTTTACCTTGATAAGAAGTCCATCATCTATTATATAATCTATCCCTCTCTCTCTAGCGACCCATGATGCCCTGTGGCTCTTCCCTGTGCCGCTTGCTCCTACAAAACCGATCGTTTTCAATCAGTCTACCTCCAAACAGTTCATACTATATCTATATCAAGCTTACGCACTTACTCCATGCCTATGCTACAGAAATTATCTATATCTTATCAGAATGGAAATGTTTTTGTCCATAGATGGGAAAAAGAGAGTCATAGACTCTCTTTTCTTTCCCCGGATTCTCTTCATTTGTACACTAAAAGGTTGTCGTTTGTTAATTATATTTTTTATCTTTAGTAAAAATTTTAAACTTTAATTATCAAAGATTAACTATATTATGTACCTGTGCACAGCGTTTTATACATTATATTGTGCTACAAGTCTATTTTACCATGCCATAACGGCTTGTCAATATAAATATCAAATTATTTTGTTGAAATTTCCAATCTGTTAACTTTATTTGTAGATTTTTATTTCTCTTGATAAATTTACCCCATTATTTCTTCATTACTTCTTCGTTTCGCTCTTCAGCATTTTTACTGAGCACAGCTCACAACCCTGACAAATGAATACGCGGCCTAAAAAAATACTCTTGATTGTTTCCATCAGCTCCTTATTCTTGAACCGTCCCGTGCCATGGAGAAAAATCTTCCTCGGTGCAAAAGTAATTAGTGAGCTTACCAGCAAGTCATCGTAATTAATTTCTTCTATTGATATTTCACTTATATACTCATGAATGCATTCGTTGGTTATTTCCTTCTTCATCCCATCCAAAAGCATATACCTGTTTTCATAATCGACAATTACATGCACCATATCGACTTTCGGCTCCTGAATATCGACAAAATAACGCAATAGTCTGATAAATTCCTTATATTCTCTATCTGTCAGGAAATCATCCACTGCCTTATCAATTACATCTTCAAGGTCCTTCATATACTCCTTGAGCCTGAAATTAACAAAACCATCCAGTATTATGTTGTTCGAATTCTCGAAATAGTCCATAAGGCGTTTGATAATCACATTTCTTCTTTTAATCTGAAAAAGGCTGTTAATAAAGATCTTGTCTTCATTTCTGATAATTTTAAGGGCCCTGGAGAGTATTTCCTTCTTCTCAGCCCCATTAAAATAGCAGAAGTTTCCGTTAATAATCCTGGCAAGGAGGCGTTCCTCATACTGCCTTATAATGTAGTCAGCTAATGCATTGGAAATATATGTTTTGAGCACCTTGTACGACTCTATGGATTTCTCACGGTAAAACCTGCCTTCGTTCAATGTGCATATTATAGAAGTTAACCCATCAGAACTGATTTCATTGATGGAGTAATTTATCCTTTTGTTCTTCAGTTGCCGGAGTTCCTTTTTTATATGCTGCATGACCTCAACAGCGCTGCCATTTACTCCGATGCAAAGAAACTGCATCAACTTCACGTCCTTTCAAGTGCTAGTATATGTCTTAGCAAAATGTTGTATGCAGCACGGAATATATGCTAATTATGAAGCGTTGTTTACAATTACTCCTGCTTTTTCCAATCTTTTTGCCAATCAATCTTATATATTATATGTGGAAAGGGATAGTAAGTTACAGCGTTAGAACGCCCTTTTGAACATCATTAAAGGAATTATCGGCCTACAGGTTTGTCAGGTAAAATTAGGATTTGACACAAAAACATCATGTTATACATAATATACAGGGTAAACTCGCTAATCTCAGTAGTGCTAAACTTAACGGCAAGATTATTCATCATTGTTAGAAGGCCAGGCATATCGCCATCAAAATCCCGAAATCAATACTAACTGCCGTCTGCCGCGGCTGACGTCGGTTATTTAAATAAAAGGCCCTCAGCGTCAAGCTGTCGGCCTTTTTGTACCTGAGGTTTTTGTATTTCAATTGTATTTTCATGACAGTATTTTTTATTGCGTTTCTGACAAAATAGTATATTAAGGAGGAACTTTTATGACAACAATCAACTGCTCCTTAAAATGCAAACACCAGCACGATGGCAGGTGTATGCTGGAGAATGCCGTTTCTGAAACTTTGTCTGCCGAAACCGATTGCACTTATTTTGAAGAAAGGCTTGACAAGGGATGCTCTGCTTTTAGCGATAAAAAGCAAGCGGATGATTCAACAGTTAGCGGCAATAATATTATCAATAAATAGAAAGGAGTTGTTTCAATGAATAGAACAGCACTTGACAGGCTCGCACTTGTACTCGTAATCATCGGAGCTGTAAACTGGCTCCTTGTCGGCATTGCCGGCTATGATATTGTTACTATGATATTCGGAGGTAATTTATTTCAGGGAACAATATCAATGTTTAGCAGGATCATTTTTACTCTGGTAGGGGCTGCAGGTTTATATTCCATTACACTGTTATTTAGAGAAAGTCCCGCAAATGCTAGTGAGTAGCTGTTGTAGCATTATTTACCGTAATAAATCAGCTATGTTTTACAAATCATAAGATTACGCTGCTAAGTAAAACCGGCAGCGAATATAAAACGAGGAGGAAACTATCATGGCAAGCAGCAGAAGCAAAACAGCATTTGAGAACATGAAATACGAAATTGCCAACCAGGTAGGTGTAAACCTTAAGCAAGGCTATAATGGCGACCTCGCTTCCAGAGATGCCGGCAAAATAGGCGGCAACATTGTTAAGAAGGTATTCGAGGCTTATACCGGCAATAATTATCAGTTGGAAAAGAAGTAACCTTATGTGGATATTACACTACCCATAATACGTTTATGTAAAGCATAGGGGCTGTCGATTTATCGGCAGCCCCTTGTGCATTAGGATGTACTTTCTATGCGCAGCATCCCTGCATAAACTCGACCCCAAATAAATATCTTATAATGGGGGCGATTTTGTGCACATTTTTTTGTTTTTTACCGGCCTTACTATTTTCCTTCTATTTATACTTTTCTTACCTGATCTTTTTCCGCTATGCTCTTCTTGTCACAGGAAGAAATTGAGACCCCTTTTCAAAATCCATATGGTGGTCAGTATCCATCCGGGCTACAGCGGTAGCCGTTCCGTATGCCGCAAGTGTTGCAGGACGTATGGTATCGCAGATCTGTCGGATTTGGATCGGCTCAAAAAAATCCAAAAGAAAATCAAGCTCGATTCATTTTCCGAGGATCCATAGTTCCGGTTTATTGGAATGCTACCATAATTCAGCTATAACGTTTATCATAGCTCAGGAATAGTATATCATCACCGGCTTAATGAAATCAACCACTGGATAAACAATGGGTTACTGAATAATCATACCGCCCAAAGCGGAATAATGTAATTCTTACCTTTTAGAGGCAAAATGTCATTTGCCATACAGATTACCCCACCTTCACCGATATTTACACCTTTTATGCTATCCAGCATGGAAAAATGTTTAATGTCTCTTAAATCAGGCTCTGCTTTTGATTTAATCTCAATCGGATAGAGTGTATTGTTTTCGTGTATCAGTAAATCTATTTCCTTTTGATGTCCGTCACGCAAATAGTATAAATCCACTTCCAGGCCTGCATTCGTATAGCTTTTTAAAATTTCAGAAACAACAAAGCTCTCGAAAAAGCATCCATTCATGGCACCGTTTGACATCGTTTCAGGCGTTAGCCACCTTGTCAGATACGCTGCAAGGCCTATATCCAGGAAGTGTAGCTTGGGTGTCTTTACAGCGCGGTTTATAGCATTGTTGCTGTAAGGTTTCAAGAGATACACCACTCCACTTGTTTTTAAGATAGAAAGCCACCTTTTAGCTGTGGGTTCGCTTATTCCAACATCTCTTGCCAGAGAAGCCAGGTTTAGCATCTGTCCGGTCATAGCTGCACATACCGTCATAAACTTTATGAAATTTTCCTCATCGGCCACCTGGGTTAATTGACGGACATCGCGCTCAATATAGGTTTTTATATAATCGGAGTAAAATGCCTGCCACTTAAAATCGGGATTCGCTACAAGCTCCGGCATGCAACCACGATGTATTATTTCCCACGCTTTAGAAACGCTCAGGGCCGGTTTGAAAGGTTTATACTCCGATTTGCGCTTTTTTAAGTAATCCATCGTAGAAATAAAAGGCTCAGCCCATGCTTCCCCGTTTATTTCTCGTAACGATAACCCGTGTAGCTCCAAAATTCCCGCTCGCCCTGCAAGGCTTTCGGTGACATTCTCCATAAGCTCAAAGCTTTGGGAGCCGGTCAGAAAAAAGTCTCCTTTGTTATGGCTTTTATCAAGCAAAATTTTTATATAATGAAAGATAACAGGAGCGTACTGTACTTCGTCAATAAAAATAGGCGGCGGGTTAAATTCAAAAAATACTGAGGGTTCATCAACTGCTCGCAGGCGGGTGGGTAAATCGTCAAAGGTAACCTTTGGAATACCGGGTATTATGTTTTCCAAGAGAGTGGTTTTACCTACCTGCCTTGCGCCCGTCACAACTACTGCACCTTTCATTTTTGCACGTTCCAACACAGCATTTTCAATATGGCGCCTAATATACATATACAATCCACTCTCGCTTCTGTGATAATCTAACATTGTATATTATAATATCTCAATATGTGATTGTCAAGCCGGGAAATGAACCGTCTGCGGAACATCTGTATCCCTATGCCTGTTAAGCATAAAACAAATCCAGTTGACAACTTTTTACAGTCACCCACTGGAAAAATAAATCAGCACATTATTTTACTTGGGGTCTACCCCAACAATCGACATTGATCTTAATTAAATCCCCTATAATAAAAATATAGGGGATTATACTGCTTTAACACGATGTACTTGAGCCTACTCCTCCTGCTCCCAATTATGATACACGTTTTGGACATCGTCCATATCTTCAAGGCTATCCACCAAACGTTCCATCTGCTCTATCTGCTTGGCATCGGTGAGCTTTGTCATTGTTGTGGGAAGCATTGATACCGAGGCTTCGGCAAATTCGTAGCCTTTTTTCTCAAGAGCTTCTCTTACAGTTGAGAATTCAGCGGGCTCGGTAATGATTTCAAAATAATCATCCTCCGTAGAAAGATCCTCCGCACCGGCTTCCAGCACATCCATCATAAGATCGTCTTCAGTAATTTTACCGTCATTTTCAATTAATATGATACCCTTCTTATTGAACATAAATGTCACGCTGCCGGTCTGCCCAAGGTTGCCGCCAAACTTGTCAAAATAATGTCTGACGTCACCTGCCGTTCTATTGCGGTTATCCGTAGCCGCTTCCACAATGACTGCCACACCGCCCGGTCCATAACCCTCATAGGTGATTTCATCGTAATTGTCCCCATCACCTTCGCCCGCAGCCTTCTTAATACTCCTCGCAATGTTGTCATTAGGCATATTTGCAGCCTTTGCTTTTGCAATTGCATCCCTCAGTCTCGCATTTGCATCGGGGTTGGGGCCGCCTTGCTTCACCGCTATGGCAAGTTCTCTGCCCAGTTTGGTAAACGCCTTACCTCTTTGAGCGTCAGATTTCCCTTTTTTAATTTTTATATTTGCCCATTTTGAATGACCTGCCATTTGCCTACCTCCATAACAATTTACAAATCTTTATTTGCGTTTATTTCCGTAATACGGAAATATATTTACAATTAAACACCTTATGCAATATAATATATATCTACACATTTTTGTTATATGACCTTACTAAATCCGCGGGGCTTGTACATATAATAATAGCATATCCATCAAAAAAGATAAAGGTGGGCTTTTTATGGGTACTGAGGCATTATTTGTATACTGTATTATATCGATTTCATTACTTCTGGCAATATGTACAATTCTTTTTTGCCTTTTCAGAAAATACAGAACAAAAGAAAAGAAACTATCAAAAGAGCTTGATCTTGTTATCGACAAAAGCAGCAGAAAAACCGAGCTTTTTTCAAATATGGCACATGAGCTTAAAACCCCGCTAAGCGTGATTCTCGGTGCTCTACAGGTGATGGAGATTTACATGGGAACTTTGGAAACCAAAGACTCTCTTGAACTGAACGATAAGGTAGCCAGAAACATTAAAGTAGTGAAATGCAACTGTTTCAGACTCTTGCGTCTTATTTATAATATGCTGGATCTGACCAGAGCAGAGGCAGGGTGTCAACTCTTGAAGCCGAAAAATTGCGATTTAGACATACTTCTTGAAGAAATCGTTAATTCCGTGAGACCCTATGCAGAAGAAAAACAGCTTACTCTACAGTATAATCATTCCTCTGAAAGGATTGTTATCGCTGTGGATGTGGAAAAAATTGAGCGTGTCATGCTAAATTTACTCTCCAACGCCTTTAAGTTTACGAAGCCGGGAGGGTTTGTACACGTAAGCCCATATAGAGTAGGCAACAGAGCCTGCATCTCCGTGCGGGATTCTGGCATAGGTATCCCTGTGGAGAAGCAGGAGGGTATATTCAGCCGATACTGCCAGATAGGGCATTTACCCCGTGCCGAAAATGAAGGTAGTGGAATTGGACTTTCTTTGGTCAAGTCTTTTGTTGATCTTCATGAAGGAAATATAAAAATTGAAAGCGAATATGGGAAGGGAGCAGAATTCATCATAGATCTTCCCATAAAACTAATTAGCTCCGACACAAACGATTTTATGGAAGATGAGCTTAACAGCGGAATTACCGAAGCTGAAAAACTGGAGTTTTCGATATTTCCCACCTTTTCCGCATAGATACCCTTTTCACACCGACTATATTTACGCTGCCCTAATGAACTTCCGTATTTTTACTGCCTTTGTTTGTACTACCCCTATCTACACCGGCCTCAACCCGTGTTTCATACTTCTATCGCAATATATGCCTTCTCGCCGATGCCAATTAAAGCCTGTCCATTTGTGGCCTCGTTGACCGACGAAGCAAACTCCTCAATTTCATCAAGGGGAATATATACAACCATATCCACATCCTGCGCATATATAGTATCTTTTACCCTGTAGCCCTTTGATGCCACCACAGCCTGCACCTTCCCCAGCAGCGTATACTCCATCGTTAGCTCCGCTTGTATGCAAAGCTGTTTTTTAACGATTCCGGCTGCTCGGATCCCCATCGTAGCGCTTTTCCCGTATGCTCTAACCAAACCTGCTGCCCCAAGCTTCGTTCCGCCAAAATATCGAGTGACGACTACAGCAATATCCTGCAAATCAGACTTTTTGATTGCTTCCAACACAGGCAAGCCCGCAGTGCCGGAGGGCTCTCCATCATCGCTGAATTTTTGCAGTACATTATTAGCACATATATAGTATGCATAAACATTGTGGGATGCATTCCAATACTTGGCCTTTAGTTCGTTAATAAAATTATTGGCGGTCTCTTCAGAGGTCACTGGCCTCACAGTTGCAATAAATCTGGATTTCCTCTCCTCCAGCTCTGCAACAGCTTCGTGTGATATGGTTAAGTATTCCTTACGCATAAACGAGCCCCCCTAAGAACTCCTTCGGTTCCAGCCAGGTATGCTTCGCCCGTGCATCCTGGGGGCTGGTCGCTTCGCTGCTCGCCCATGCAACCTGGCTGTATACAAACGAATGATAGCAGTTGACGTGCTATCATTCATTTTACAATAAATTAATAATTTCGATACTGCTTACTTCCTCAATAATATTTTCAAACGGCTACCGAGGTAATTTTCTTGTACCTTCTGTATGATAAATTTAAGAGTGCCTTGTCTTGACTGTATGTAACCAGTTTCATCGCTTCCTCGATTTCAAAATACCCCGCATCCATAAATTTTTCTTTTTCATTGACCTTGTAATACAGATTGTTTGACTTCATGATGTACCAGATAATCTTGTTACAGACCGGTTTGTGACGTGTAACGGAAAAGAACTCATAATTAGTATGACCCGCTGTGGAAATAATCTCCGAAGCTATGTCGCCTTCCTCTTTCACTTTCCTGAGTGCAACCTCGTTAGGCAGCTCACCGCTTCGTACTACGCCCTTTGGAAAACCCCATTCACCCTTTTCGTTTTTCAGGATGAACACCTTGCTCCCGCAGAAGACAATGCCTCCTGCGCAGTTGCGAACTAACATAATAGGTCCCTTCCTTTCGCTCGGAATGCCTTGCTTTACGCCAAGGCAGCTCCGTTATTCACTACATCTATTATGATACAATAACAGGTATTTTTATTCAAATTGTATAAATGTTCACAAGATAATTTCTCCCTTGATTAACAGTAACAATCCTAATCAAATAAAAGAATCTCGTTCTATTGCTACCGCCATCATTTTTAACCCAATCTTAACATTTGTTGCCTTGCATTATTTTGTGATTACTTTCTCTATTCGTTTATACAAATCCGCCCGATCCCATTCCAAGCCTCTGTGAGGTATTTTGTCCAGGCTCGGGGGAGGATTCAGTAAATCTACTCCTTCTGTTCTAATAGAATATGAGATACCGCTCGCATTTAATATAGTCGGCGCTAAATCCAGCAGCGATGCCACATTTTTCTCTTCATAATAATTTATATTGTCCGGCGTTATGATAAACAGTGGGACAAATTCATATGTTTTGTCTTCAATCATCATAAAAGCCTGCTTATATGTCTCAGTTTCAATTTTTGACGTATGGTCGCCAAAAATAAAAACATGGGCATTTTCGTATTGCTCTTTGATTCTCCTTACATACTCCTCAATACTTCGATCCACATAGGACATTGAGTTATAGTAGTCTCTGAGCTGTTTGTCATTAATATCGTCAAATAAGCTATTGTTGTAGTAATTGGACGCATTTGTAAACGGACCATGGCTGGTCATTGTAATCACATAGGACAAAACCGGTCCCGGATACTCTGCCGTTTTATCCAGCGCAAATTCAAAGACCTTATCATCGGGAGCTCCCCAGCCCACATCCTTCATATTCATCTGAGCAATATCATAAAATTCTATAAAGCCGAAACCGCGGAAGGCCAAATCACGGTTATAGTACCTTCCGATATTTCCATGGAAAGCAAGCGCATTGTATGAAGCCTCATTCAATTGCTTTACAAAGGAATTGGGACTATTATATGCCGTAAGCTTAATGGCTGGATATTTTTCAAGGGCTTCGATGCTGTTTATTATGGAAAACTCGCAGTCGGACGTTCCACCTCCGAAGTGGTAGGTAAGCATATAGGGATAGTAGACGCTATGCTCTGTCAATGAGTGAAGATAGGGCATAACATAGCTTCCCGAGTGCATTTTGTTCACAATAGCCGACTCCAGAGCCTCTACCTGTATTATGAATATATCCGTCTTCTGTGCAGCTTCACCTTCCTTTACCAGCTCTTTTCCGTATGTAAAGCTGTCAATATAGCCTTGTGTATCCTTTTGCTTGTATATTCCCACAACATTATTCATCAGCGTGCCGTATCTTTCGACAATTCGCGATTCTCCTATGCGTATGCTGCCTGCAATCTGGGTAATAAAGTCCTTGTCCTTATAGTGACCGTACTGCGTATATGCTGTAACAAGCAATGCAATAATCACCACAATATTGATGCCGGCTCTCAGCTTCAGTCGCAGCCTATTTGTCCTGAAATAGGTAAGTGCCAGGAAAATAAAAAAGGGCAGGTCAATAAAAGCGACCAGAACCACCGGATTTTTCGGCAAAGATGAATTCAGCACTGCTATAGAGCCCTCATAAAAATTTGAAATAAACTGCACTAAATGGATGTATTGGCCAAAATACAGGTAATAGGAAAGGTTTACAATGATGTATATCGTCTGCAAAAGGTAGAACACAACAAACAGAGCCTTCGATTTGAACCTGAATAGAATGGGGTAGACAATTACTACTATTAACAGTGTGGTTAGGAACTTAAAACGCAGCGTCCACCTGTCGGCTCCCGGCACAAGAATCTGATTAAATAAGGAAATTTTCAGCGTGCTTGCCAGAATAAAGAGCAGCATTACTGCAGCAACCAATATATCCATTTTGCTTTCAAACGCATTATTCAACCAGCGCTTCACTTTAATAAAAATCGACCTCACTACATAGTTCCCCAATCAGCCATTATAATTGCGCGGTAGATAAGCAGGCAGCTTCTTGTCAATGAATTTAATGTCCAGTCTTGCAAACCGCTGCAATCCGTTCACCAGCTCAATATCCGGCCACCCGCCCTGTATCAGGGGAGCTGCATATGCAACAAAGTCATCACTTACATCAATCCCGCCATTTGTAAGCCATTCCTTCGGCAAAAATCTCTCAGAGTTTGCAACCACATTCAGCCTCACCTTATCATATACCGCCCTATACTCTTTTCCCGGTGCTCTAAGTATAGTAGCCATCCATCCCGTTCCGTCCTCCAGCGCAATTTGAACCGCTTTGCGGCCTATCTCATATGCTCAAGCCCTGGTAGATTGTTTAAAGCTTTGTAATGCTATTATAAACATTAGAACAGCATTTTACAACCGGGAGGCATAAGGAAGATCTTAACATAAAGAGGGTATACGTTAAGTTGTTTTGTATACCCTCTTTATATGAATTGCAATGTAGAAAGTTGAGTCAAATCCGTTTCCGTATTATAAAATTGTCCTCCAGAAGTGCCCAGTTTTCGGGATAGGCGGGTCCTAGCGCCCAATAACTAATACCTCTTAATCCATAGGCTTTTGCGGTGTCAAATTTCGCCTGGGCACTGCGGGCGTCTTCAAACCATACTTCATGCCTTCTTCCCTGCGCATCAGTATAGCGATACCAGGGAGATTGTGCAACGGTGTCGTACTGTATGGCAGCCCCATACCGTATTGCCCTTTCGGTGGCCTCTTTATTGCTAAAGGTTTCCGCCTCCTGTCCCTGCACATGTGGGAGCAACCAATCCCGGGCATAGATTTGGAAACCCAGGAAGAGTTTGTTTCTGGGCATTACGGAAACGGCATAGTCAAGCACCAGCCTGATCTGGTCTATGGGTGAAATTGCCCGCGGCGGGCCAAGACGGTATCCCCACTCGTAGGTCATTAGTACAATGAAGTCAAGAATCCTGCCATGTGCCGGGTAATCGTGCGCCGTATAGAGCAATCCTGTCTGAGCTGCGCTTGTTTTCGGAGCCAGTGCGCTTGAAACAGAATAGCCGAGCGGGTGCAGCCGATCCACTGCAAGACGGATAAAACGGTTATAATTCTCCCGATCTTCCGGAAGTACATTTTCAAAATCGATATTGAGTCCCAAATAGCCTTTACGCCGCATGATATTTACAATGTTTGTCAGCAAGCGCTCCACAATCTGTAGATTGCTCAACACCACGTGAGCCAGGTTTTCCCCCAGTTCAGTGGATGTAAAGTTGGTGATAGCCATC
>CAZQCL010000005.1:0-3386 GCA_964592435.1 uncultured Oscillospiraceae bacterium | reverse complement strand
GCCATCTTCTCTAATCCTATAAGCAAAAGGACAGACATAGGTAAGGTGTTCGCCGTCCTCCCTGATTGTCGTAGCCGCCCGTGGACCAAGATGATAAATGTATCCGTTTACGTCGATTACAGGCCTTAGTTTTGAAGGGATCCTGAGTGCAAGCCCTGGATAAATGAGGTTTGGATCTGCAATCTCATTGACCTGAAGAATTGCCTGAACAGTGGTTCCATAAATCTGCGCAATACTCCACAGCGATTCTCCGGCACTGACTGTATGATATGCATCTCCTGTCGGAATGACCAGTGCCTGGCCGATCACCAGTTGGTTTGGCATGGTGAGCTCATTCACATTGATGATAGCGGCAATTGATACGCTATACATATTAGCGATCTTCCAAAGCGATTCTCCGGATTTTACTACATGGATAAGCATTTGATTGCTCCCAATAATTCGTATACTGTAAATATTTTATTCCGTACAGATGCCAGAGGTTACAAAAGGTCTGAAGATGATGTTCATCGAAATAATTAACTATTATTATAGCCCAATAATGCCGATATAAATAAGAGTGATAATAAATGCACTTATATATGCAAAAGGAGAAGAAGCCATGGATGGCGTTGTTTTAATAATGGATTATTCCGCCTATGAGAGGCAGAAAATTCGCCACGTCATAGAAAAAATCGGTCATTTAAGGGTTATTGAGGTAGGCGATATAGATCAATTCGTACTTATGAATACTAATATTGATGAGCTGAAGCTGGTTGTCCTGAACCTGTCTTTCCCTTCGGAAAATGATGGATTTTTTGTGCTGAAAAGAATCAGGACTTTCGGCAGCGGCAACGTTCCAATCATCGTCTTATCCCAATCCGACAAGCAGGAGCTAAAAGCAGAAGCGTTGAAATATTCTGTAAACGACTATATTGCTAAACCCTACAACATGAAAAGGCTTGACGATTCGATAAGAGTATTCTTAAATACCGAAAAGAGGTTTCATTACAATACTGAAAATATAAGTGACATAAATATGTCCTTTGATGATTACGTGGAGCGGGAGCTTAAGTATTCCAAGCGTACCGGAGCTCCCTTCTCCCTGATACTGATTACAACGCTTCAGATTAACGCGAAAGAGGGGTCTGCCAGCGAAAACATCCGGCCGGTTTCGAGCGATGACAAGGCCGTTATCTTTTCCATGGCAGCAAAGAAAGCGGCAGAGCTACTGCGTGCTACTGACACAATGGTTTTGAACCACAGCCGCGATGTGATTATTGTGCTCCCATGCACTGATGAGCCGGGTGCACGTCTGGTATCAGAAAAGCTGAAAGCAGGCATGGAAGCCGAATTTAAAAAAATGAATACAAGCCAGGATGGCTACATATATCCGGTTCATGTTACCTTTCCTCATGACGGCGGAAGCTTTCAGGAGCTCATGCAGAAGGCTTTTAAAAAGATTTCCGATAAGGAGATGTTGGAGAGAATCGTTTCAATCCCTACGGATACCAGAAGATACGTCGATAGAAGCTATAACAGGTTCCGCAGATGGTTTTAATTTAATCTCTACCGGTACTACCAAAGCCACCGCGATAATCATTAGCTAAATCGTCAACCTCCTCAAATAGTATTGTGGGTTGATGCTCTATAATGCGGAATTGGCATATCCTGTCATTAATTTTTATTTCCGTATCGCGAACGGCCAACGCCGGGAACATCCAAACATCTTCATTAGAACAGTAGCTTTCATCTATAACGCCACAATGATTAGTTTGTATAATACCAAAATTCTTAAAGGTACTGCTCCTGGGTACAAGAAGCGCTTCATAGCCCTTAGGCAATTCCATTGCTACCCCTAATGATATCAGCTTAGATTCGCCCTTTTTTAGCTTAATATTCTCAGCTGCTCTTAAATCAATCCAATCACTTTTCCCATCAATGTACCTTATTTTTTCTATTGAATCGCTTAAATACTTAATCCTTATTCTTTCCACAAGCTTCAATCCCTTCATGGTATTTTTTAAACTCCTCTATGATAATGTCCTTTTGTAAAGCCCTTTGCCTTAATTCTCTCAATCAGCCTTCCGTGGGATGTGGTTTTATCGGCTTTGCCGGATGCAGCTGCTTTGAAGAGATCGACCAGCTCTTTAACAGTCCGAGGGTCTTCGTCCCAGACATAGAGCCTGAAAATGCCAACTCCCGCCTTTTTTAGGCTGCTGACATCATCCGGTATAAACAGCACATTGGAATTCAGGATGGTGCTTCTGCAATCCAGCCTGTCACACATTACAGGGAATTCAAACCCCAGCCTGTCCTGCAGCGCCGCATCTCCTTTACTGCAAGAGCCGCTGCATTTGGAAGAGCTGCTGTAGCCTCCCTCTGTACAGCCCAGGGGGCAATATTCACTGATCATCAGAGGTAATCTGCCATACACAGCCGTTTCAAGCGCCGGTGGGCGGGCATCCCCTGCCATTCGGGCATCTCCCGCCATAAGCTTTTTCGAAAGCTCTACGATCTGCTGCAGGGTCAATTCAACGGAAAGTGCAACGCTTTCCAGTCCGATTTCGGACGTTTTCCAAACAGACATAGCATTAAAGAGGTTCATTGAAATATCGCCTGAAAGTCGTAATCCCTTATCCTTAAGCTTTTCCCCAGTGCCCATATTCCCCACCAGTATACCATCAAAGGTCGAGCCTTCAAGGTTCAGCCTTTGAAGATATCTATCTATAAGGCTCTCATAGTTGCCTCTCGTAATAGCGGGAATCCAACCGAAAACTTCAATCCCCTCTTTTTTCAGGACAGCTGTCGTGTCCTTGAAGCCGGGCTTTTCTGCTGCTGCAAAGGGAAGATAGACCCGATCCGCCCCCAGGCTTACATAATCGAAGTCGGGACTCCATTTATAGAAACAAATCGAAATCACGGGGCTGCTATCCGGTATTCCGGCTTCTACGGGAAGCCTCTGTTGTAGCGGCCATTCCATGCGCTTCGTTGCCGGCTTCATATGCCCCAGCAGCTCTTTTATACACCCGTTTACATTCCCATCAACGCGTATCCCGGCATATCTGTCCTCCCTTGACTTGAGCAGGCTTTCCGCCTACATATACGGCATCAGCACCGTTTTCCACCGCAGCATGTAAGGCTTCCCTGTTTCCCGCAGGAGCAAGCAGTTCGATACGCCTTTTCATCTTTTCTCCATTTCTGCTTTTTGGGTTATTATATCATGAATTTGTAAAATTCATGATATAATTGCGCATCGCCGTTTTGTCAGTATGGATGCGAGGCAAAATCTCGGCGGCGCATAAATTCCGCCGGAGGCATATAATAACCTCACTTGTGAGTTGTCTTGTGAGGTTATTATATCATGAATTTGTAAAATTCATGATATAATTGCGCATCGCCGTTTT
>CAZQCL010000004.1:15691-31153 GCA_964592435.1 uncultured Oscillospiraceae bacterium | reverse complement strand
ACTGGAAAATCTATACGGCAGATGGGGTGCAAGATATCCTGTTTGAGGACTGTTACCTGAAAAAAAGCCTGGAGCAGAAGTTCAGGTCATTGTTCACAAGCTGTGGCTTTCGTGAGGTAGAGTCCCCGACAATTGAGTTTTATGATGTTTTTGCATCCGATGAGGGCTCTATGCCTCAGGAGAATATGTATAAGTTCTTCGACCAGCAGGGCAGGATACTGGTTTTGCGACCGGATATAACGATTCCGGTAGCCAGAATTACCGCGACCAAGTATAGGGAGGTCAGATATCCTCTTAGAGTTTCATATGTGGGGAATGTGTTCAGGTATGATGATTACGGCGGAGGGAAACAGAATGAGTTCACCCAGGCGGGTATAGAGGTGCTCGGCATCAATACGCCCGAATCCGATGCAGAGGTGATAGCCGTTGCGATACAGGCACTTAAGGCCGCCGGTCTGGAAAGCTTCCAGGTGGATATCGGACAGGTGGAGTTTTTTAACGGACTGATGGAGGAGACCGGCCTGGCTGAAGAGGATGTAACGAAGGTTCGCACCTTAATTGACCGTAAGGATTACGTCGGCCTGGAGGAATTCCTGAAGAGATGCGAGATTAGTGGCGATTTAAAAAAAATGATATCCGATTTGCCCGGGTATTTTGGATCTGCCGAGATAATCGAAAAGGCTGAGTCCCAGCCGCTGAATAAAAGATCCAGGGAAGCCCTTGAAAACATCAGCCAGGTATTGAAGATAATTGAAGACTACGGCTTAGGGAAGTATGTGTCTGTTGATCTTGGAATGCTCAGGGGATTGTCTTACGATACCGGCATAATCTTCAGAGGCTTTACTTACGGCGTAGGTTTTCCGATACTCACAGGCGGAAGGTACGACAGGCTGGTGGGAGAATTCGGCATGAATTGCCCCGCAACCGGATTTTCACTGGGTGTAAATATGATTATGATGGCTCTTCAAAGGCAAAAAATCGAGATAGAAAAGCCCGAAATCGACAGCTACATATGCTATAGGGGTATAGGCAGAAGGACTGCATTCGAGCTGTGTGCGGAGTTGAGGAAGCAGGGTATCGTTGCGGAGATGGATATTGCAAACAGCAGCATTGAGGAGGCTAAAAGCTATGCTGTTCAGAGAAATATCGGGGGAGTTATCAGCATTATTGATGAGGATACGGTAGAAATACATTATATACAGTCAGGCGAAGTTGCCAGTGTTAAAATCAGTGAATTATTGAAGAGGTGAGTGGATTGAGATATCTGACAATAGCACTATCAAAGGGAAGGCTTGCAGAGCTGTCCATAGAAATGCTGGAGAAGATCGGAATAAATTGCTCGGAATACCGCAATGAATCTCGAAAGTTGATTTTTACCGATGAGAAAAGCAAAATCAGGTTTTTTCTTGTAAAGCCTGCGGATGTACCTACCTATGTGGAATACGGTGCGGCCGATATGGGAGTGGTAGGAAAGGATACACTGCTTGAAGAGGGGCGAAATTTGCATGAGGTTCTTAATCTCGGCTTTGCAGCCTGCCGAATGGTAGTCGCCGGACCTGCGGAATTGGCCGGTAAGCTTGATAGCCTGAACAACAAGAGAGTCGGAACAAAATATCCCCGTATCGCCAGGGAATATTTTGAACATAATCGACGGGAGTCCATAGAGGTGATCAGGTTAAGCGGATCGGTGGAGCTTGCCCCGCTGGTAGGGCTTTCGGAGGTTATTGTGGATTTGGTGGAAAGCGGACGTACATTAAAGGATAATGGACTTGTGGTGCTGGATACCATTGCTGATATCAGCGCCAGACTTGTGGTGAACAGGGTCAGTATGAAAATGGAAAGCGAAAGAGTTAACACAATCATAGATGGCCTTAGAAGGCAGCTGTGAGGGAGAAAAATTACTTATGACGGAAAACGGTGAATGATCACAGGCTGTTTAGTGAAGGAAGGCTTAAAAAGGAAGTTAAAAAAAGGTTCAAAAGGAAGGCTGAATTTTATGATAAAAATAATTGATATGCGCAAGAATAAGGATTCCGACTTGTTTGACAGGCTAATCAGCCGGGACAGGGTTGGCAAGGGGGATGTGGTCAAGGCTGTTGAGGAAATCCTTTCGGCTGTCAGGACAGGCGGAGATGAGGCCTTGCTGGAGTATACCGGAAGGTTCGACAAGGTTGAGCTGGACGCTGGATCCATGAAGGTTTCCTCGCAGGAGATGAAGGAAGCATACGACCTTTTGGATCCAAGTATGCTTGATGTGATTAGAAAATCTAGGGCAAATATTGAGGCCTTTCACGAGAAGCAAAAGGAGAATTCCTGGTTTTCAACAGAAGATGATGGTGTTTTGCTGGGGCAGTTGTACAGGCCTCTTGAGATAGTTGGCATATATGTTCCCGGCGGGACGGCTGTACTGACATCCTCGGTGTTAATGAACGCGGTGCCTGCGAAGGTAGCAGGTGTTGAAAGAATCATCATGGCCACGCCTCCCGGAAGAGATGGGAAAATTGATCCCGGCGTGCTGGTAGCGGCTCAGGAGGCCGGTGTAAGCGAAATTTACAAAATGGGTGGTGCCCAGGCTGTTGCGGCAATGGTTTTTGGCACGCAGACAGTGCCTAAGGTGGATAAGGTTTTCGGCCCGGGGAATATCTATGTATCAACGGCTAAGAGGCTTGTCTATGGTTATTGCGACATTGATATGTTTGCAGGGCCAAGCGAGATAACGGTTGTGGCCGATGATTCCGCTAATCCGGCATATGTAGCTGCCGATTTGCTTTCTCAAGCGGAACATGATGTGCTTTCAGCATCTATATTGGTGACACCCTCTGAAAAGCTGGCGGCCGCGGTTATCAGTGAAATAGAAAAACAGGCGGGAAGGCTGGCCAGAAAAAGCATTCTGGACAGATCACTTACCGATTATGGGGCGGCTGTCATTGTCAACAATCTAGATGAGGCTATGGATATAGTAAACCGGATTGCTCCTGAGCATTTGGAGCTGAGCATTGAGGAGCCCTTTAGTTGGCTTTCATATGTAAGGAATGCCGGTGCCATTTTCCTGGGACACTGGTCGCCGGAGCCGCTGGGTGACTATTTTGCAGGCCCGAACCATGTTTTACCCACCGGTGGTACGGCGCGATTCTTCTCTCCTTTGAACGTGTCTGACTATATGAAGAAATCCAGTGTTATTTCATACACAAGGCAGGCACTGGAGAAAGCCTGCGAGGATGTGGTGCACTTTGCGGAGTATGAAGGCCTGGACGGACATGCAAATGCGGTAAAGGTGCGCTTTGAGGGAGAGCGGCTGAATAGCTTGACCACCGAAAGTGAGATGTAAAGAGCGCGGAGCACATGATACAAAAAAGAGCGCGGAGCAGAAGAAAGATAAGAACGAAATAGGAGATAACTTTTATGAACAAATACTGGAGTGTCCTGGCGCAGAGCCTGGAGCCATATGTTCCGGGCGAACAGCCCAGGGACAAGAAATATATCAAGCTCAATACCAATGAGAACCCCTACGGCCCGTCGCCAAGAGTGTTGGAAGCGATTAGAGCTGCCGTGGATGACAGCCTCAGGCTTTATCCCGACCCGACCTGTGACATGCTTGTAAGCGCCGCAGCAGAGAGCTACGGGGTTAATGAGAATCAGATATTTGCCGGCAACGGCTCTGATGAGGTTCTGGCGTTTTCCTTTATGGCCTTCTTTAATCCCGGCAAGACGATAGTCTTTCCCAATATTACATACTCCTTCTATCCGGTGTACGCATCGCTTTTCAAGCTTGATTACGTTACCACTCCGCTGGACAGTGAATTCAATATACCCTCCAATCAGCTCATGAATAGCAGCGGAGGTATAATTCTGGCAAATCCCAACGCGCCCACAGGTAAAGCCTTGCCCCTTATGGCTATCCGTGAAGTGCTGGCAGGGAATCCGGATACCGTTGTGATTATTGATGAGGCATATATCGATTATGGTGGAGAGTCGGCGATAGGCTTAATTAATGAATACCCGAATCTGCTGGTCATACAGACCTTTTCCAAGTACCGTGCACTGGCCGGAATGAGGATTGGCCTTGCATTCGGTGACAAGGAGTTAATTAGCGCACTGGAAAGCGTGAAGAATTCCTTCAATTCCTACACGCTGGACAGACTGGCCATCATTGCCGGGACAGCAGCACTAAAGGACGGGGAGTATTACAGAGAGAGCAGGGAAAAAGTTATCATGACCCGTGAGGAGTTTACGGCTGAGCTTTGCCAAAGGGACTTCATCGTGACGGATTCATCGGCTAATTTTGTGTTTGCTGCACATAAAAGTGTGCATGGGGAAAAGATATTTACCGGTTTACGGGAACGCGGCATTTTAGTGCGGTATTTCAAAAAGCCATTGATAGACAATTACCTGCGAATCGGCATCGGCACAGATGATGAAATGGCGGCAGTATTAGCCGCAATAGGCAGTATTTTGAGTGAATAGCTTAGCTGAATTGTCAAAATTCCAATATAGTGTGGATTTGTAGCACATACATTTGTTATAATTACGGGTGGTAATAAGTACTAAAGGAAAAGAGATTAAAGCGACTAATAAAAGACGGAGGTGCAATATGTCCAGAAGTGCTGAATTGAGCAGAAAAACGGCTGAAACTGACATTGTGGTGAAGCTGGATATTGACGGTGGGGGAAACTCCCTTATCGACTCGGGCGTCGGCTTCCTGGATCACATGCTGACACTGCTTTCAAAGCATGGATTGCTGGATCTGGAAATAAAAGCCCGGGGAGACCTTGAGGTGGATGCTCATCATACGGTTGAGGATATAGGCATAGTGCTGGGACAGGCTATAAAGCAAGCCTTGGACGATAAAAAGTCCATAAAAAGATATGGGACCTCCTATGTGCCCATGGATGAAGCTCTGGCTATGGTTTCTTTGGATCTTGGAGGGCGCCCCTACCTGGTTTTCAATGTCCGGTACACAAATGAGCGTGTAGGAGATATGGACACAGAGCTGGTGGAGGAATTTTTCAGGGCTGTATCAGTAAATGCGGGCATGAATGTACATATTAATGTAATGTATGGAAGCAATAATCACCATATTATCGAAGCAGTGTTCAAAGCATTTGGCAGAGCTCTTGATGAGGCAACCCGAGGCGATGGACGAATTAAAGGAGTTATGTCAACCAAGGGTGTGCTTTAAAGGAGCCTTGGTAAACTATACAAAGGAAAGGACACAGATAATGCTGATTAATGACACGGATTTTATTAACAAACCACTACTTGTAAGGGGTAAAGTGAGGAATGTCTACGATTTGGGCGATAAGCTTTTAATTGTTGTAACAGACAGGCTATCAGCCTTTGACGTTGTATTTCCTGACCTGATTCCCAATAAGGGAAGGGTTCTCAATAGCATTTCGGAGTATTGGTTCAATTACACATCGGATCTGATTGGCAACCACATGATTACAACAGATGTAAGCCAATATCCGGATGGCTTGTCAAAATATAAAGAGGAACTGCAGGGCAGATCCATGTTGGTTCACAGGGTCAAGATGGCGCAGGCTGAATGTATTGTCCGCGGCTATTTAGAGGGGTCAGGCCTGAAGGAATACAATGCAAGAGGCAGCATTTGCGGGATAAAGCTTCCTGCAGGTCTGAAGCAATGTGATAAATTGCCCGAACCGATATTTACGCCTTCTACAAAGGCTTGCGAAGGGCATGATGAAAACGTTACTTTCGAAGTGCTATCGGACAAGGTTGGACATGAGATGGCTGCACAGCTGAGAGATACAAGTCTTGCATTATACAAGGCGGCCAGCAGTCATGCGGAAAGCAGGGGAATCATCCTTGCAGATACGAAGTTCGAGTTTGGCTTACTGGACGGCAAGCTTGTGCTTGCAGACGAGGCATTTACACCGGATTCCTCGAGATTCTGGGAAAAGGCCGATTATGAGCCCGGCAGACCGCAAAAGAGCTTTGACAAGCAGTTTGTCAGAGAGTATCTTGAGCAGATAAAATGGAACAAGCAGCCGCCGGCTCCGATGCTTCCCGAGCAAGTCATTAAGAACACAGAAGCGAAATATGTTGAGGCATACGAAAGGATAACAGGGAATCGGTTGGAATAAATTAATACAGTTTAGGCAGACAGTGTTGTTTGTGAATAGATTTCGCTTTAACGAAATATATGAATAAATAATGCTAGTGGCCTGAACCCAGCTGCTATAAATTAATTCGAAGCAAGTGACTTCACAGAGTATTCAAATTGACAGGGGAATATCAACAGATGCAATACTAATAGTATTAAATAAACAGGAGTGAATGAAATGATTATTTACCCCGCAATTGATGTAATGGGCGGTAGATGTGTAAGGCTGAGTCAGGGTAAGTTTACTGATGAGACTGTGTATTCCGATCGTCCTGTAGAGGTGGCGAAAAAGTTCGATCGGCTGGGAGCGGAATACTTGCATGTAATTGATTTGGACGGTGCCAGGCTGGGCGAGCCCCAGAACGTTGCCGTTATAAGTGAAATGGCTGTAACGGTGGGGATCCCGGTCCAGCTGGGCGGAGGTATACGTACGATCGAAGCGATGGAGATTATCCTGTGCAAGGGGATAGAAAGAATCATTTTGGGAACCTCTGCCGTGAATAATCAGGAGCTGGTCAAAAAGGCTGTCCAAAGCTTTGGAAAGAATCTGGCCATTGCTATAGATGCCAGGGATGGAATGGTTGCTATTGAAGGCTGGGCAAAAATGAGTTCGTTTACAGCGCTGGATTTTGCTAAGAAAATGGAGGACATAGGCACGTCTGTGATAATCTATACGGATATTTCACGGGACGGAATGCTGAGTGGCCCCAACCTCAAGGCCATGGAGGAAATGGCGAGGGCTATTGATATAGAGGTGATTGCTTCCGGTGGTGTAACAAGTCTTGAGGATATTAAGAATTTGAAGGAGATTGGTGTTTCCGGTGCTATTGTCGGCAAGGCACTTTATACAGGTGATATTGACCTTCAGGAGGCGATAGCTGCAGCCAGGTAAACCATGCAGAAGCAGCTTAATCGAAGCAGATTGTGCCAAAGCGGTAAGTAGGAAGTGCAAATATAGAAATGTTTGATATGTGGCGAAGAGGTAGATGTATGCATATAAAACGAATTATTCCCTGCCTGGATGTTCGCGCAGGGCGTGTGGTCAAGGGTGTAAACTTTGTTAATTTTACAGATGCCGGTGATCCGGTGGAAATTGCAGCCTTTTACAATGAAGCAGGTGCGGATGAATTGGTGCTTCTTGATATTGCGGCAACCACCGAGGAGCGAAATATTATGATTGATGTAGTAAGGCGCGTGGCGCAGCAGATATCAATACCCTTTACCGTTGGCGGCGGAATAAGAACAACCGATGATTTTAGTGAAATATTGAAGGCAGGCGCGCATAAGGTTTCGGTAAACTCTGCAGCTTTAAAAAGACCGGGGCTGTTATCGGAGGCGGCCCTTATGTTTGGGAGCCAGTGTGTTGTGGCTGCCATTGATGCAAAAAAGCGCACTGATGGAAGCGGTTGGGATGTTTATGTTAATGGTGGCAATACTAATACCGGAAGAGATGTAGTTGAATGGGCTACGCAGGCGGAAAAGCTGGGTGCGGGTGAAATCCTTCTCACAAGCATGGATTGTGACGGTACAAAAAACGGTTATGACCTGGAATTGACTAAGGCCGTATCTGAAAGTGTAAAGATACCGATCATTGCCTCGGGGGGGGCAGGTAGCATGGAGCATTTCTATAAGGTGCTGACCGAGGGAAAAGCCGATGCAGTGCTTGCAGCGTCGCTCTTTCATTTTCGACAGATTGAAATATGTAGCCTGAAGGCTTATTTAAAAGAGAAAGGGATTAAAGTGAGGGAATGAGATGCCAAATATACTTGAAATGGTAAAATACAATGCAGATGGCTTGATACCGGCTGTCACCCAGGATGTCAGAACTGATGAAGTACTGATGCTGGCATATATGGACGAGGAGGCCCTTAGAAAGACGATAGAAACTGGGAAAGCCCATTACTTTAGCAGGAGTCGGCAAAAGCTCTGGCTGAAGGGAGAGACCTCCGGTCACTTTCAGAAGGTAAGGTCTATCAGTGTTGACTGCGATAGTGATACGCTATTAATGAAAGTTGAGCAAACCGGTGCGGCCTGCCATACTGGGCATAGATCTTGTTTTTTCACCAGGCTGGAGGCCGACGAACTGATGACAATGACACAGGAGGACACAGTGACACAGGGGGACGTTTTTCTTGTGTCACACGACACAGAGGATAGTGATATAAGAAAAACATCTCCCTGTGTCACTGCCGGTGCAGAAGTACTTGGAGAAGTATTTGATGTTATTTCAGACAGGATGGCTCATCCCAGGGAGGGCTCCTATACTAATTACCTTTTTACAAAGGGGTTGGATAAGATTCTGAAGAAAATTGGAGAGGAAGCGTGTGAGGTAGTGGTAGCTTCCAAAAATGGAGCAAGAGAAGAGATAAGCTCCGAAATCGCCGATTTACTGTATCATATCATGGTGCTTTTAGCCGAAAGAGGCATGTCTCTCGATGATATTTATGCTGAATTAAGCAACAGAAAGTAAGGGTTGACGAAATTCAATGAAATTCCATAAAATAGCCGGATAAATGGAGCTAATCCGCCTAAAACAGCACAATTTGGCAAAAACGCATATTTGATTACAAATTGGATAATATATTATATTATTAATGTGATTAGCACTCAACTAGGATGAGTGCTAACAAAATGTTAAACGTATGGGAGGTACGCTTTATGAAAATAAAACCATTAGGTGAAAGAGTCGTTATTAAAATGCTCGAAAGTGAAGAAACCACAAAGGGCGGCATTGTTCTTCCCGGAAGCGCAAAGGAAAAGCCGCAGGTTGCGGAAATTGTTGCTGCAGGACCGGGCGGTTATGATGAAAAGGGCAGAGAAGTTAAGATGGAAGTAAAAGTCGGCGATAAGGTGCTTATCAGCAAGTACGCCGGAACTGAAGTCAAAATCGATGATATTGAATATACCATTCTAAAGCAGAGTGATATTCTGGCCATCGTGGAATAAGTCTGCCATGGCTTTTATGATTTTATTACGATTTAATATGAATGCAAATAAGGAGGCATTAAGCATATGTCAAAAGAGATTAAATTTGGAGAAGAAGCCAGGCGTGCTTTAGAAAGCGGCGTTAATCAGCTGGCCGATACTGTTAAGATTACACTTGGTCCTAAGGGCAGAAATGTCGTATTGGATAAGAAGTTTGGTACACCCGCTATCACCAACGACGGTGTTACCATTGCAAAGGAAATTGAACTTGAAGACGAATTTGAAAACATGGGGGCGCAGCTTGTAAAGGAAGTGGCGACCAAAACCAATGATGTTGCCGGTGACGGAACAACTACGGCAACACTGCTTGCACAGGCGATTATTAGAGAAGGGCACAAGAACGTAGCAGCAGGCGCAAATCCGATGATTCTGAAGAAGGGTCTGGCAAAGGCCGTTGAAGCAGCAGTGGAAGGCATCCTGGAACATAGCCGCAATGTTAACGGCAAAGAAGACATTACAAGAGTTGCTGCCATTTCTGCGAATGATGAAGAGGTTGGCGCATTGATAGCAGACGCAATGGAAAAGGTTTCAAATGACGGCGTTATAACTGTCGAAGAGGCCAAGACCATGGGTACTAACCTTGAGGTTGTTGAAGGAATGCAGTTTGACAGGGGATATATTTCAGCTTACATGGTAACGGATACCGAGAAGATGGAAGCTGTTCTCGATGACCCATATATTCTCATTACAGATAAGAAGCTCAGCAATATCCAGGATATTCTGCCTCTTCTTGAGCAAATTGTACAGGCAGGTAAAAAGCTGCTTATCATTGCCGAGGATGTAGAAGGTGAAGCGTTGACTACATTGATAGTCAATAAGCTTCGCGGAACATTTAACTGTGTTGCTGTAAAGGCTCCCGGTTTCGGTGATAGAAGAAAGGAAATGCTGAGGGATATTGCTATTCTGACAGGTGGACAGGTTATTTCTGATGAGCTTGGGCTGGATTTGAAGGAAACTGAGATTGCTCAGCTGGGCAAAGCCAGACAGGTAAAGGTGCAGAAGGAAAATACCATTATTGTCGATGGCGCAGGCAGTCAGGATGATATCAAAAAGAGAATTGCAAATATAAAGGCTCAGATTGAAGAGACTACTTCGGATTTTGATAAAGAGAAGCTTCAGGAAAGACTTGCTAAGCTGGCTGGCGGAGTAGCTGTCATTCAGGTCGGCGCCGCAAGTGAAACGGAAATGAAGGAAAGAAAGCTCCGAATAGAGGATGCATTAGCAGCGACCAAGGCGGCAGTAGAAGAGGGTATTGTGGCCGGCGGTGGTACAGCATATATCAATGCTATTCCAAGGGTTACTCAGTTGATACAGGGATTGCAGGGCGATGAAAAGACCGGTGCCCTGATTGTTCTGAAAGCTCTAGAGGAGCCTATCAGGCAGATTGCAATTAATGCAGGCCTTGAAGGTTCGGTTATTGTAGACAAGGTGAAGAGCAGTACAACCGGTGTTGGATTTGATGTCCTGAAGGAAGAATATTTGGATATGATTAGTGCCGGCATTGTTGATCCCACTAAGGTAGCAAGATCTGCTCTGCAGAATGCAGCTTCCGTGGCAGCAATGGTTCTGACCACTGAGAGCGTTGTTGCAGACAAACCGGAGAAGGAAGCCCCGATGCCGGCAGGAGCGCCCGGCGGAATGGGCGGAATGTACTAAGAATAATTAAGTATAGTAGTTTTAGTTATAAGAAAGATTTACATTTGAAACGGCATAGTCACGACCAGCGGCTATGCCGTTCGGCTTATTTGAAAAGGAAGGCTCTTTATGTTTATGTATGTGTTTTCCATAATACTTATTGTTGCATCTAATATACTGTATAACATATCCCAAAAATCGACACCACAGAAGGCAAACCCTTTTGCGGCGTTACTTGTTACATATTTAGTCGCGGCGGTTTTAACAGTTATTGCATCATTTTTTTACAAGACAGACAAAGGATTTTTTGAAGCTATTAAGGACTTGAATTGGACGAGTCTGGCACTGGGGGTTTCAATTGTCGGGCTGGAGCTGGGGTATCTAATGGCATACAGAGCGGGATGGAACATTAGCGTTGGATCCCTGGTTGCCAACATTATTCTCGCAATTATGCTTATTCCTATAGGCGTGCTGTTCTTTAAAGAGGGCTTCGGTTTGAACAAAATACTGGGGACGGCGTTTTGTATTTTCGGGCTGGTTCTGATCAATAAGTAGTATAGATAGGTAATTGCGCACCTTATTGTTTATCCCATTTAAGTATGGTAAAATTTATTTCACAGGCTTCATGCTCCGAGATTTTGATCAATGGGAGGATTTATTAGTGGATAATTACATGGAAAAATTGGTGACAAAAAAGAGAACTGCAGTTGATGCTCTGATTACAGCAGGAATTGCACTGGGTGCAATAGTGCTGATTGTGCTCAGCCTATCGATACAGGTGATCCAGCAGCTGGGCATTGGCTTAATATTAGTTGCACTGATTATTTATCTTGCATACAGATTCATTACTTCTAGAAACTTGGAATATGAATATATTGTTACCAATGGAGATTTGGATATTGATAAAATTATTTCCAGACGCAAGAGAAAGAGGATTTTCAGCGCAAACTGCAGGGATTTTGATATAGTGTCGCCTGTAAAAAGCAACAGTTTCAGTCAGTCCGTGCAGGCGATAAAAAACAGAATCGATGCTTCCGGGTCTATCGATTCACCGGATGCTTATTTTATAACACTGAATTACAATGGCGAAAAGACAGTTGTCATATTTGAACCTAGTGAAAGAATGCTGAAAAACTTCAAGTTTTATATCCCCAGAAAGGTGTTTTTGTCGGATAACCATAAGGGAATATGATGCTGGCATAGTTCAAATATAATTTTATAGAGGTGGCATTATGCCTTTTACAGTAGAAATTGGGTTACGGCTGTTGCTTTCTGTAGCACTTGGAGGATTAATCGGCTTTGAGAGAGAGCATACAAACAGGCCGGCAGGGTTTAGGACCCACATTCTTGTATGTGTAGGATCGGCTCTTGTTATGGTAACTTCCGAGTTTATATTTGATAAGTATACCGGCTTGGCAGGTATTGACCCTACACGGCTGGGGGCTCAGGTTGTCAGCGGCATAGGATTTCTAGGTGCCGGTACAATTATCCGTGATGGAGTCACGGTACGGGGGCTCACAACAGCTGCGAGCCTATGGGCTGTTTCCTGCGTCGGTCTTGCTGTGGGAGCGGGTTTCTTTAGCGGAGCTGTCATAGCAACCATTTTTATTTACTTGATACTTATCAGTCTAAAGAGCGCAGAAAGGCGTTTTACGAGAAAAAGCAGGTACAGGACATTTATCGTGGAAGCAGACAGTGTTCCCGGCCGGGTCGGTGCCGTATTCGGCCTGCTGGAGCAAAACAAATTAGATTTGAAAAATGTGCAGCTATATAAAAGTCAGGAAGGCGAGCAGAGAATCAAGCTGCTGGTGAAAATGCCGGGCCGCACAATCGACTTGCAGATACTCAGCGATCTTCAAGCGCTGGACGGGGTGCAGAAGGTATACGAGGAATAGAGGAGGCGCTTCGATATTCACAAACGGCGCTTCGATATAAACCAAATAGATAATAGCGGAGGCGGTATGGTCTAAACCATACCGCTTTTGAATAAAAATAGGACATAGACCTATGGAAAAGGGGTGTCCTATTTGAGAAGACAAAATACCTTGGCGGAAAAGGCACATAGCGACCTGGATAGTGGGATTCATAGTGGCCTTAGCGAAAATGAGGCAAGAAAGAAGCTACTTGAGTATGGCCCAAACCTCTTGGCCGAAAGAAAGAGAATATCTCCTGTAAAGCTGCTGTTGAACCAGTTTACAGATATTATGGTGATAATATTGATGGTTGCAACGGCGATTTCTGCCTTTATGGGTGAAATGACGGAAGCGTTTACAATTATTGCGATTGTGGTGCTCAACGCCATTCTGGGTTTTGTTCAGGAATTCCGGACGGAAAAAACGATGGAAGCGCTTAAGAAACTGACTGCTCCTGCCGCTAAGGTTATGCGTAGCGGTAGACAGGTTAGTATACCCGCGGAACAGATTGTTCCGGGAGATGTGATAGTACTGGAAGCAGGGGATCGTATAGCGGCTGATGGGGTCGTGCTGGAAAGCACGAATATCCAGGTGGATGAGTCTCTTCTCACAGGTGAGTCGGTACCTGTTGAGAAGTTTACCATATCTGAGAGAATTGAGCAGGATCGCGAGGATAATAGAAATAAGGTCTTTATGGGAACATGTGTAACAAGAGGCAGAGCCAGAGCGCTGGTAACAGCAACGGGAATGAATACTGAAATGGGTGGCATTGCCGGGATGATACAAAACATCGAGGAAGAACAGACTCCCCTTCAGAAGAGGTTGTCAAAGCTTGGAAAAGTAATTGCAACCGGATGCCTGCTTATATGTGCAATTGTTGCTGCCGCAGGTATTCTGAGGGGTGAGGAAGTATTCTCAATGCTGCTCTCGGGAATTAGCCTTGCCGTAGCGGCCGTACCGGAAGGACTGCCTGCGCTTGTCACAATTTCCTTGGCACTTGGCGTTCAACGTATGCTTAAAAGAAATGTACTTATAAGAAAGCTCCCTGCTGTCGAAACGTTGGGCTGCGCCGGCGTGGTTTGCTCCGATAAAACAGGAACGCTGACGCAAAACAAAATGACCGTTAGGAGGATATTTTCCGGGAATCGGTTGGTAGAACTGAGGGATAACGGCAGGGCAGGTCATTACTTTTTCTCGGGCAATAGATCAATTGAGCCGCTCAAAGACAGTGTACTGAGGCTTGCGCTGGAAATTGCGGCAATATGTAATAATGCCGGTCTTGTGAGCGAAAAGCTGAAACGCGATGGGCAGAAATGGAATTTCACCGGTGATCCAACGGAGGCCGCGCTGATGGCGGCTTCGGCAAGAGCGGGTCTGACCCCGGATGTGCTTGCGTCCATGTATTACAGAATAGATGAAATCCCCTTTGACTCTGACAGAAAATGCATGTCTGTTGTGTGCAGCAACAAGAAGGATGAGACCTTTGTATTTACAAAGGGCGCTCCTGATATGCTTCTGAAAAAATGCACTGCTGTTTATCAATCAAAGGGTATCACGGTTCTTTCACGGGAATTGAAGGCCAAAATATTAAAAGCTAATGATGCGATGGCACAGGATGCTTTGAGAGTGATTGCCGTTGCATATAAGGAGCTTGATTCAATTGCCTATAACAGGGACGGACTGGAGTCGGAGCTTATATTTGTCGGCCTTATGGGGATGCTTGATCCGCCCCGGCCTGAAACTGCGGAGGCTGTTCTTAGATGCAGGCTGGCGGGTATTAGGCCTGTAATGATTACGGGAGATCACAAGCTGACGGCAGTAGCTATTGCAAAAGAGCTGGATATATACGCAGAAGGCGACATAGTGCTTACCGGTACCCAGCTGGATCAAATGGATGATAAAAGCCTCGAAGAGCTGGCATCTGATGTGAGCGTATATGCCAGGGTATCACCAAAACACAAGCTGATGATTGTAAGAGCCCTAAAGCGGGCAGGCAACATTGTGGCTATGACAGGGGATGGTGTTAATGATGCCCCGGCTGTCAAGGAAGCCGATATTGGGATCGCGATGGGACAATCGGGTACTGATGTGACAAGAGAAGCCTCGTCAATGGTGCTGCTTGATGACAATTTTGCTACTATTATTGCTGCAATTGAGGAAGGAAGGGTCATCTACAATAATATCCGCAAGTTCATCCGATATATGCTGGCCTGCAATCTGGGAGAGGTATTGACAATGTTCCTTGGTATGCTTGCAGGACTTCCGGTCCCCTTGCTTCCCATACAGATACTCTGGATTAATCTGGTGACAGATGGTCTGCCTGCCGTTGCATTGGGCTTCGATCCTCCGGAAAAGGATGTAATGAAGAGACCGCCGAGAAAACCCGACGAAAGTATTTTCTCTCAAGGGCTAGCCGGGACAATCCTGTTTCGTGGTATTCTCATCGGCCTGACAACACTGGCTGTATATATAAGCATACTTTACTTTACTGCTGATATCGGGGCAGCCAGAACAGGCGCATTTGTGACGCTGGTGCTTACACAGCTGATTCATGTGTTTGAATGCAAGTCCGAGAGGATGAGTATTTTCAGAATTCCTGTCTTAAACAATATATATCTTGTGCTGGCAGTGCTTTGTTCGCTCATTATGACTCTGGGAGTAGTATACATTCCTGCTTTGCAGAATATTTTCAGAACTGTGCCTCTGGGCCTGAACGAATGGCTCATCACAGCAGGCCTGTCATGCCTCGGCCCGGTCCTTGCCAGCTTTAAGGGAAGCAGGGAGTAGAGCGGAACTCAAAATATG
>CAZQCL010000004.1:0-15591 GCA_964592435.1 uncultured Oscillospiraceae bacterium | reverse complement strand
ATCGCAAAATGCCCCAAATAGTGCTTGAAATGCCAAACAAAAAACTATATAATGAGTGAAGCCCGAAAAGTCGCAATTTGGGGCTTTTTTGGCTGCGATATGTTATGGAAGCATTATTTTAACAAATTGTTCACAATTTATTAAAAAGTATATTTCATAATTATTGTAGCGTATATGTCGGACTGACATAAATAGCAGGAGGGAAAAAGATGATAGAGATACAGAATTTGACCAAACGGTATGGTCAGATAATAGCTGTAAACAATCTGAATTTTACTGTTGAAAAAGGTGAAGTTCTTGGATTCCTAGGCCCTAACGGAGCGGGCAAGACCACTACGATGAATATCATAACCGGCTATATCCCGTCCAGTGAAGGTACGGTAAGTGTAAATGGATATGACATCATGGAATCACCTAAGGAAGTAAAAAAACTTACAGGCTATCTTCCCGAGCAACCGCCATTGTACATGGACATGACGGTTAAGGATTACCTGAACTTTGTTGCCGATCTGAAGCTGGTAGATAAGAAACTAAGGAAGAGCCAGTTAAGTGACATCATGGAGCTTGTTAAAATAGGCGATCATAAGGACAGGCTTATCATGAACCTTTCAAAGGGCTATAAGCAAAGAGTAGGCCTTGCACAAGCCCTTGTGGGAAATCCGCAGGTTCTTGTATTGGACGAGCCTACAGTCGGTCTGGATCCAAAGCAAATCATAGAAATCCGTAAGCTCATTAAAGCACTTGGCAGGGATCATACCATTATTCTCAGCTCTCATATCCTTCCAGAGGTCAGTGCTGTCTGTGAGCGGGTAGTTATTATTAACAAAGGTGAAATTGCAGCAATTGACACTCCTGAAAACCTTTCCAAGGGATACAGCGTCGCCACGAAGTTCCAGGTGACTGTAGCCGGACCGAAAAACTCTGTTGAGAACGCAATCAGAGAGATTTACGGCATCAAATATGTAGAGGCGGGAGCAGAAAAAGACAGGGACTGCTTCAGTTATATCATAGAATCAGATAAAGAAGTTGATGTGAGGAAGCCCCTGTTTTATGCAATGGCCAAGCTGGGCTATCCCATATTGGAATTGAAGGGTCTTAACCTGAGTCTTGAGGATATATTCCTGCAAATTGTTACCCGGGAAAAGGAGGTTAATTGACGTATGTCAGCTATATACTGGAAAGAGATCAAATCCTATTTTTATTCTCCGATTGCCTATGTACTAATTGGCCTGTTAACCGTCGTTTCTTCATTATTGTTCTATGTGATTAACTTAAGTCAGGGATATGGCGATACAAATTGGATTTTTTCATTTTGGATTTACCTTATTGTAATGATGATATTCATTTCTGTTATAACAATGCGGACACTCGCGGACGAGAGGAGAAATGGAACCGAAGTGCTGCTGATTTCCTCGCCGCAAAGTATAACATCAATAGTTGTGGGCAAATATTTAGCAGCATTCAGCGTTTTTTTATGCATGGTTTGTTTAACATTAGTATACCCAATTGTAGTAAGTGCATTTGGCGGATTTGTCACAACGATAACGCTTAGCGGGTATGTTGGCTATGTATTACTGGGTGGAGCATTTGTAGCAATAGGCATATTTGCTTCTTCTCTGACTCAGAATCAAATCATTTCAGTCATTATCAGTTTTGTCGGCATGCTGTTGATGTGGCTGATGGGTACACTTGCCCCATCGTTCGGAGGAATTATTTCAAAAATCTTCACTGCAATATCACTCACATCAAGGTATGATGATTTTGGCAAGGGTATAATCAGCTTAGATTCTGTAGTATACTATTTAAGCTTCATTGCGGTATTTTTGTTCCTTACGATAAGGGTAATAGAAAAAAGACGCTGGAGTCAGGGGTGATATAGATGGAAAAGAAGAACGGTTTAAAAAGGTTTTTTAATATGAGGAGTCTGAAATACGGTTCAAATTCTGCCATCCTGATCGTAGCCGCTATAGCGATTGCTGTATTGGTGAACTTGCTTGTGGGAACGCTTAATTTGAAGCTGGACTTAACTCCTAATAAGTTGTTTTCTCTTTCGGATGTGACAAAAGCCGAGCTGGACAAGCTTGAGCAGGATGTTGAGATAATCGGCCTTTTTGATGACGGCAGGATTTCAGCTGAAAGCCAGTACAAACAGGTTACCGATTTGTTGGGTCTTTATGAGAAGAATTCCCACATAAATGTGAAGTATATAGATCCTGACAGAGACCCTACCATTATCAATGAGCTTGATCCGGATGATACGATGGATCTGCGGAGCACTAACTTTGTTGTACGCAGTGTTATTAACGGCAATGAAAAAAAGAAGAAGCTGGAATACTATGACCTGTTTGATGTTCAATTCAATCAGAACACTTTTCAAACCGAAACGAAAGGCTCTACTGCTGAACAGGGATTTACCGGAGCAATTAAATACGTGACATCTGAGGTAACGCCGGTCGTATATTTTACAGAAGGCCATGGTGAAATCGACATGAGCTATGAGTATACGAATGTTAAAGACTATTTGGAGAAGAATAATTTTCTTGTAAAGAAGCTTAATCTAGTTGCAGTGGATAAGGTTCCTGAGGATGCGGAAATGGTTATTGTAGCCTCGCCTAGCAAGGATATTACATTGAATGAAAGGGATGTGCTTGACGAATATCTCTATAATGGCGGAAATGCAATATTTATGTTTGATTACCTTGCAAATGATCCTTCTTTTGACCAGTTTAATGATTTGTTCAGTAAGTTCAACCTTGCCGTAAACTATGACAGGGTAAAGGAAACCAACGAAAACAATCATATACCCAATGATCCAAATACTATTGTTTTGAATGTAAACAGTAGCAGCATCATTCCACAAAAATTCATTACACTGCTGAACAACTCCAGAAGCATCAGCATCTTGAAGAATGAGAAGGAATACATCAAAACTACTTCTCTTATGAAAACCAGTGATGATGCCATCGGGGAAATGGTCAACAAGTCCAGGGGAGATGATCTGAAGGGGCCTCTGGATATAGCCGTAGCTGTAGAATATCAAGGCGGGATGACTCCAAGCAAGCTTATTGTGATGGGGAATGCCTCATTTATCAGTGACAGTGCTTATGAACGCTATGGCAACTATTACAATAATAGTATAGTTTTCTTCCTGCAGTCCATGAGCTGGATGATTGACAAGCAGGATGAAATTATCGTACCGACTAAGGCTTATGAAAACAATATGTTCGCGATAACGCAGCAGCAGGTCAAAATCGTAGGCGGAGCTCTTGTTATCTTATTACCGCTTCTGATACTCAGCACAGGTCTGGTAGTATTTTTAAGGAGGCGTCATTTATGAAACTGTACAGGAATGCAATTATTCTTCTTGTAATAGTTGCGCTTCTTGTTGGAGTGTATTTTGCGATGGACAGGCTGAAACCAAATGATAGCCTGACAGAAAAAACCCCCGATGATTTGATAAGGCTCACTGATTATACTACTGATGAGATTGAATCAGTAAAGCTTGAGAATCCTGACGGTACCTTTATCATTGAAAAAAGAGATACAGAATGGATATTATCATCGCCAAAAGATCTCAAATATGATTCATCAATTCTGAGCAGCATTGTAATAAATTCCTCATCAATTATCGCAGATAAGCTGATAGAGGAGAATGCTCAGGATTTGGCGAAATATGGTCTTGACAATGTCATCACCGTTACAATCAAGGGCAAAGACAGCAAAAGGGACACGGTATTGGAGGTCGGCGACAGGACTCCCACTGAGAGCGGATATTATGTGAAGCTGGCCGGTAAGAGTGATGTTTATGTTATTAGCTCCTATTCCGGAAATTATCTTGTTACCGACAGGAATGGGATGAGATCTAAACAGATGTTTGATTTTACCTACGAAGAGATAACTTCACTGTCGTTGGACAGAAAGGGCGAAAACGTATTTGCCTCGGAAATGGACAGTGAAACCAAAGCGTGGTCAATGGTCAAACCAATTAGTGGAAGCACGAATTCATCTGCTCTGATGCCGATGCTGGATGCGCTGGCTAATTCAACCGTATCAAGCTTTGTGGAGGATAAGCCCACAGATCTTGCACAGTATGGACTGGATAATCCTACCTACGTATTTGAATTTGAAACAGAATCCCATGGTGCATTTAGGCTGAGCATGGGAGCTGAAAAGGTGAAGAGCTCGGAGGTATATGCCCAACTGGATGGCAGCGATGAAGTGTTTACGATGAACATATCGAGCTTTACCTTCCTGGATAAGCCACTGAAGGAGATTATCGAAGTATTTGCTTATATTGTCAACATTGATAAGGTGGAAAAGATTGATTTGACCATGGATGGCAAAACCACTTATATGACCCTTGATGTTTACAAGGATGCAGAGGGAAAAACAGATAACGATAAAGACAAGTTTACAGTAAACGGAATAGATGCGTCCGGTAAGAATGAAGATGGCGATCAGCCATTCAGGAAGTTCTATCAGGCTCTAATTGGCATCAGCCTGGATGAGATTGATGTAGAGGGTATGCCATCAGGTGAGGCCGAGCTAGTGATTAATTACACCTTAAATGACGGTTCGACAATGAAGGTTGAGTTTATTTCAAAGGACAATAACTACTATTATGTATCCAGGAACGACGAATATGCAGGAATTCTGGTGAAAAAGAGTAAAGGAGAGTTCGGCGTTCGCGGTATGAGGGAAGCCTATGATACAATGATGGACTTTCTTGCCGGCAGCTGAATCCGGCAGTCAGCTAAATAGCTGGATAAGTAATTTTAATATTAGCTCCCACATAGAATGATATTGTTTGATTCTATGGCGGGAGCTGTTTTATGTCCGAGGAGCTTAAAAATATTATCAGGGTTACCTGCATATACGCAACAAGTATTATCGGAGCAGGCTTCGCCTCCGGACAGGAGATAATGCAGTTCTTTTCCTCCTATAGGATCGGAGGTTTTTGCGGTATAATGCTTGCCGGTATTTGCTTCTCTCTTGTAGGAAGTGTTGTACTAAAAAGAGTTTGTACCGAGCGCATCAGAAGCTATGAGGAGTTGCTTTTCCCCACGTTCGGCTGGCGGATGGGGTGGGTTATTAATATTTGCGTGACGGTTTTTATGCTATGCATGTTTTGTATCATGCTGGCCGGTTCGGCAAATGTACTGTCTGACCGCTTAAAAATCCCCTACAGCTATGCCGTGCTTATTATGAGCTCGCTCTGTCTTGCACTAATCATGACAAATATAAGGGGGATTGTGACTCTAAGCACATTTGTAACGCCTTTTCTAATTGCCGGAATTATTATGGCCGGTATTGCTGTTTTTTTCTTCCGTGACAGGCAGGCTTTTTTGCTTTCAGAATACCTGGGATACTTTTCAAGGAATTGGTTTTTATCATCCCTTCTTTACGTAAGCTACAACAGTATTCCCGCGATTATAATGATGTGCAGTCTGCTGCCTTATCTGAAGACCCAAAGGACGGCAACAGCAGGCGGAATTGCGGGAGGAATGGTTTTATGCTTAACTGCTCTTATTATTCATGCTGTTATTTATATGCTCTATCCTGTGGCAAAGGGAAAGGAGCTTCCCATGATGGCTGTATTGAGCAGCTTTAGCAGCCCAGCGGGATACCTATATAGTATTGTTCTATGGCTTGCAATGTTGGTTTCAGCGGTAACTACAGGCTTTTGCTTTACTGACCGGATCAGTGCGGCACTCAAGATTAACAAAAAAATTGCTGCATTGATAATATGTTTGGCAGCGATACCGTTATCTACATTGGGCTTTTCCAGGCTGATATCGTTAATTTACCCGTTATTCGGTTACCTTGGACTGTACATGATTATCGTGGTGCTGGCGCAAAGGATAATGGAGCTGTACCGTCGGCGTAGCAGCAGATGTAGCAGGAAATAGATTTCTATGATAAAATAATATCCGCGAGCAACATTTACCAAAGAAGAAAAGGGGTGAACCTCTTGAAGACACAGCCGGAGCGGGAAGAGTCGCGGTCTGAAGGGTCCAGGGCCGGTATGTTTACGGCGTTGCTGCTGTTTTTGTGTATTATTTCGGTGGCTCTTTTTTCATACCAGAGAAGCCTTAACCCGGAAGCAGAGCTGAAGGATATTCTGGGAGTATTTCGGATCCCGGCGGCTGATGTAGTCAAGGAGGCACAGCTTTTACATACTTACGAATTTGATGCAAGCGAAAAGCCGGTATTTGTTATACATAAGGATTATATTGTAAAATGCGGCAGCAGTGGTATCTGGTTTTTGGACAAGACCGGGGAGGTTGTCCGGTCGGAAGGCCTGATATACAGCAATCCGATTATCAAGACCAGCGGTTCGCAGCTCATGGTTGCTGATCGAAACACCGGAGAAATTTCTGTTCTGGATGAGAAAACTATCCGCTGGCGTGAAAAGCTTGACACCTCGATTTTGAATGCCGATATTAACGAGGATGGATATGTGACGGTTATTACCGGGGCAAAACGAGATAACAATGTGATAAGAGTGTTTGAATCACATGGTGTGGAGCTGTTCCAAAAGGTAATAGCCAATGACTTTGCGGTTTCCGCCAATGTTTCGCCCAAGGGTAATATGCTCACATTATCAGGAATTAACACAGGCGCTGTGGGGGTATTTTCCATTTACAAGTTTTATGATATGAAGGGCAATGATTTGGTAAATCTGTCTTTTGAAACGTCGGCGGAATTGCTACCCATTTTTTGGTACAATAATGACGATAGCATATTTGCCGTAGGCGACAGAGCTGCTGCTTCGATTGACCCGTCCGGCAAGGTAATTTGGGAGAAACAGTTCAGGAGCTTGATAGGAGCTGAACCCGTGAGAGATGGAAGGCTTGCCCTGGTTGAAGAGAGCGGCGGAGGAACTATGCTGAGGGTTTACTCGTCGGATGGGGAAGAGGAGCTGGCTATCGGCACAGTTCAGGGTAGGCCGGAAGGAATGAATGCCATGAGAGGTATTATATCTGTACATACATCCGACACAGTTTATTTTTATAATAATAAAGGCAAGAATATCAGCAAATATGAAGCAGGTTCCCAAATCAAACAGGTATGCTTTTTTGACAAACGCCAGGCTGCCGTGGTTACTGACCGTCAAGTGGCGGTGATTAACATATATTAATATAAATGGGTTGAAACCGGTATTTAGCCGGTAGTTGGGAGGTTATATGAACTGGAGTGACTTTGTCGTTGTAGGCTTGATTGCCCTATTTGCTATTATTGGTCTGTCCAAGGGCTTCATCATGTCGGTCTATAAATTGCTGGCTTTTATTGTATGCATTTTTCTATCTATTAAGTTCGCACCGTCATTTGCTGCTATACTTGAGAAAACAGCCATTTTTGACACAATAAAAAATATTATTGTGGAGAATCTTCCGCTTATAAGCCGGCAAGCCTTTGCTTCTTCAGCTGCCGCACCGGCAGGCACAGAGGGTGCGCAAGCAATGCTGGGAGCACTGGCTCTTCCGCTATTCATGAAAGAATCTTTGATTGGAAACATGCCTTCATCATCCGATTTGCTTAATTTAGACCTGATTTACAATGCAATAGGCGAAGAACTGACAAAGATGGTCATATCCGTGCTGGCTCTTATCGTATTATATATTGTTTTAAGAATCATTATGGGATTTATCGGGCTCCTCCTAAAGGGTGTGTCGAACTTACCTGTATTTAAGCAGGTGAATAAGCTTGGAGGATTTATACTGGGAGCTCTTCAAGGGTTTTTGACCGTTTACATAATATGTGCCCTATTAATGATGTTCCATTCGAATCCGGGATTTGCCTCAGTTTTCGATAGCATTAATAATTCTCTTTTTGCCAGGAGCTTTTATGAGAATAATTTTATTATGAGCATGCTGTTCCCGCCTTCTTCTGTTGTGTAAGGAAGCGGGTGTACCACAAGGGCAGATTTCATGTATTTTGCATCTGTAGGCTTAAAAATTAATGCTTCTGACCTTTTTGTATTAATTCATGGACATTATAGTAAAAAACATAGTAAAATGTTTATCAAAGGCTTTTGTGATGTAACCTTAATATAATTTAAGCTACGGGGCTCAAAACATGTTACATCGCAAAATGCCCTATCAGCAAAGTCTGCCGGGGAACAAGAAACCCGGCTGTTTTCTTAATACCCATGTGGGAAGAAAGGCAGGCAAGCACAATGAAAAGTGATAATGTAAAAAAAGGCATTGAGAAAGCTCCTCACAGAGCACTCTTTAAGGCTATGGGATATACAGATGAGGAGATAAACAGACCGCTTATCGGAGTTGTTAATTCAAAGAATGAAATAGTGCCGGGACATATACACCTTGATAATATTGCTGATGCAGTCAAGGCAGGGATAAGAATGGCAGGAGGGACGCCGGTGGAATTTGGAGCCATCGGTATTTGCGATGGTATTGCCATGGGCCACGAGGGCATGAAATACTCTCTGGCTTCCAGAGAGCTGATTGCCGATTCCTGTGAAGCTATGGGTCGCGCCCACAGCTTTGATGGCATGGTCTTTATCCCCAATTGCGACAAGATAGTTCCCGGAATGCTAATGGCCGCCGCCAGAGTGAATGTGCCTTCGATAGTAATCAGTGGCGGGCCTATGCTTTCCTTGAAGCGCAAGGGAGCGCAGCTGGATTTAAATAGTGTTTTTGAGGCTGTAGGAGCCTATAAAGCGGGTAAGATGACGGAAGATGAGGTTGCGGAATATGAGGATCATGCCTGCCCTGGGTGTGGCTCGTGTTCGGGAATGTTCACGGCAAATTCCATGAACTGTCTTACGGAAGTGCTGGGAATGGGACTTCCCGGCAACGGTACTATTCCCGCGGTATATGCAGAAAGAATAAGACTGGCCAAGCAGGCCGGGATGAAGATAATGGAGCTGGTGGAAAAGAACATAAGACCTTCGGACATACTCACGCAAGAGGCCTTTGAAAACGCATTAACTGTGGATATGGCGTTGGGCTGCTCGACTAATTCGGTTTTGCATCTGCCTGCAATTGCTCACGAGCTGGGGATTGTTATCAATCTGGATATTATTAATCAGATTAGCGGCAGAGTACCAAACCTTTGCAAACTGGCTCCGGCAGGTATCCATCATGTACAGGACCTCTATGCTGCAGGCGGAGTCCAGGCTGTAATGAAGGAGCTTTCAAGAAAGAACTTTTTGCATCTGGAGCTTATGACCGTCACAGGTAAAACCGTTGCAGAAAATATTAGCAAGGCTGAGGTTGCAGACGGAAATGTTATTAGAAGCATTGAGAATCCGTACAGCTCTACCGGCGGCATAGCAATCCTCAGAGGTAATATCGCACCGGATGGAGCGGTAGTCAAGCGCTCTGCTGTTGCGGAGGAAATGCTTGTGCACAGAGGACCCGCCAGAGTGTTCGACTCCGAAGAGGCTGCGATAGAAGCAATTTACGATGGAAATATTAAAAAGGGAGATGTGCTTATAATCCGCTACGAAGGTCCAAAGGGCGGCCCGGGGATGAGGGAAATGCTCGGCCCAACGTCGGCGATAGCCGGTATGGGGCTGGACAAGGATGTTGCGCTGATTACCGATGGAAGGTTTTCGGGCGCATCCAGAGGAGCAAGCATAGGGCATGTTTCGCCTGAGGCCATGGAGGGCGGGATGGTTGCGGTAGTGCAGGAGGGTGACATTATAGACATAAATATTCCCGAGGGCAGGCTGAATGCAGATGTGCCTGAGGAGGAGCTAAAACGCAGGATGGGCTTGTGGAAGGCTCCTCAGCCCAGGAATACAACAGGTTATCTGGGCAGATATACAAGACTGGTGACATCGGCCGGTACCGGGGCAGTGTTGAAGTAGTCAAGTGGCGTTTTTTTGCCGGTTCTGGGCGGTCAAAACCGGCTGCAAGAATGGAGGATAGAAAATGAAATTGACAGGCGCGCAGATACTAATAGAATGCCTGAAAGAACAAGGAGTTGACACTGTCTTTGGGTTCCCCGGAGGTGCAGTTCTCAATATATATGATGCATTATATAAGGCTCAAAATGAAATCAGGCATATTCTTACATCCCATGAACAGGGCGCATCCCATGCGGCAGATGGATATTCTCGTGCTACTGGGAAAACAGGAGTATGCATAGCCACCTCTGGCCCCGGTGCAACCAACCTGGTTACAGGTATCGCAACAGCTTATATGGACTCCGTACCAATGGTGGCTATTACAGGACAGGTGCCTACTGCTCTTTTAGGGAAGGACTCCTTTCAAGAGGTAGACATCACAGGAATAACGATGCCTGTGACTAAGCATAATTATATTGTAAAGGACGTAGATAAATTAGCGGATATTGTCCGCGATGCGTTCAGAATAGCCGCAAGCGGGCGTCCCGGGCCGGTGTTGATTGACATTTGCAAGGATGTGACTGCAGCGGTTGCTGAATATGGGCCTAAAAAGCCTGAGCCGATTGAATTTATTCCCATTGGCGCAACAGATGCTGAGCTGGACGAGGCGGCAGCAGTAATTAATTGTGCGAAGCGACCGATAATCATGGCTGGCGGTGGAGTTTCAATAGCTGGAGCAGATGCGCAAATGCTTGCCTTGGCTCAGAAGGCAAAGATACCCGTTACAACTACACTGATGGGGCTGGGGTCATTTCCCGGAACTCATGAGCTCTATACGGGTCTTGTAGGCATGCACGGCTCCAAGACATCAAATCTGGCTGCTTCCGAAGCAGATCTCTTCTTTGCTATTGGCGCAAGATTCAGTGACAGGGTGGTCAGTAACGTTAAGAGATTTGCTCCAAATGCAAAAATCATGCACGTTGACATAGACCCAGCCGAGATTGGTAAGAACATCAAGGTGCATTACCCCTTGATTGGAAATATGAAGGAGATACTAAGCGCGCTTACAGACAGAATCGAGAAGCATGGAAAGACCGGCTGGAATGCCAAGATAGATAAATGGAAGGCACAATACCCTTTGAAATATGATAACTGCGGCTCTCTTAAGCCTCACTATATCATTGAAAGGCTCTATGAGCTGACCGGCGGAGATGCGCTGATCACTACTGAGGTAGGGCAGAACCAGCTTTGGGCGGCACAGTTCTATAAGTATACAAAGCCCAGACAGTTTATATCCTCCGGTGGTTTGGGAACAATGGGTTACGGTCTTGGCGCCTGTATAGGCGCGCAGATTGGCAGACCGGAGAAGAAAGTGATTAATGTAGCGGGAGACGGAAGCTTCAGAATGAATTGTACCGAGCTTGCAACTGCGGTGGAGTATAAGCTGCCTATCATCATTGCCATACTGAACAACCATGTGCTGGGAATGGTCAGACAATGGCAGACACTGTTCTATGATAGAAGATATTCAAGTACGACGATTGACAGAGGTACCGATTTTGTGGCGTTAGCCGAAGCCTTCGGTGCAGTCGGAATTTCTGTAAAATCCGCCGACCAGGTGGATGAAGCATTCAAAAGAGCACTGGCGTCAACTGACAGACCTGTGCTGATCGATTTTGAAATCGGCAGGGATGACATGGTTTTCCCTATTGTTCCGCCCGGTGCCCCCATCGAAGAGCTTATTGATGAATAAGGTGTGATTGCAGTACTTCATTATGCTTCATAATGGCTACACAATTCAAAGGGATAGGTTATCGGACCATTGGAAATGCCCTGGTACTTACTGGACTAACACTTGTTGGAATAGGTATAGCGCACTACTCATAATTTCGACTTTAGGACTGAATTATACTTAAAAAGGCTCTTATTATAGATAGCCTGCTATAAAAAAAGGCATATTCCCGGAAATATAGTCCTAAACCTGCAAAAGTGAGTAGCGCGGTCCGTTTTTAGTACCCATGCCTCCCTTTTTAATTGTCATCATGAGTGAAATGAAGGATCTTTTTCAATAGCAGTAAGATTCTTCGCTAACGCTCAGAATGACAAGGGGCAGGCACCGCGCCCTTTGAGCGGCGCCTTTTCGCCGTTTTGGGCGGTCAAAACCGGCTATCTTCTCTTGACAGACTTATATATTTATTATATTATTATGCTATAAGATGTATGATGTAATACATCGTTCGGTAAGGGGTAAATAATGGCGATTACAGCAATTGAGAAAAAAAGAGTAAGCGATGAAGTCTTCGAACAGATGAAGAATCAAATTGTGTCAGGGGAATGGTCACCGGGCATGAAAATACCAGGCGAGCTTGAGCTTGTGGATCTGTTTCAGGTGAGTAGAGTTTCCGTTAGGGAGGCGATACATCGCCTTGTGGGGATGGGCGTCTTAACAATAAGGAGGGGCGAGGGTACCTTCGTTTCCGAAATCCTACCCAGTGGCTACTTTGATACATTGCTTCCCATATTGATGATTGAGAAGCAAAACGTAATCGAAACGCTCGAATTCAGAAACATAATCGAGGTCGAGAGTGCCAGGCTGGCAGCTAAAAGAGCCGACGAGAATGATATCGACAGGATGGAGGGCATAATAAAGAAGATGGAAGACAGTCGTGGGGATAAGAAGCTGTTTTCAGCTCAAGATTTAAATTTCCATTATGCTATGGCCATTGCAACTCATAATAGCGTTATTATCAAGGTGAATACAATATTATCTGATATACTGAAGAAATCCATGGAGGAAATCGTTGCTTTGACAGGCTATAAGGGCGGTATATATTATCATAAAAAAATTCTTGATGCGGTTAAAAGCAGGAATAGTGAATTGTCTGCAGCACTTATGAAAGAACACATTGATACTACTATGGACAAGGTTAAAAAAAGCGATAAGGACAGAAAGGGTTGATTCTATGAACAGTACCATCGAGGAACTAAAACAAAAAGCAAAAGAACTTCGACTAAACATCGTAAAAATGGTAGGCCCGGGCAAAACAGGGCATTTTGGAGGTTCGTGCTCTATTGCCGATGTTGTCGCCGCACTTTACTTTAGCAAAATGAGGCACGATCCCAAGAATCCTCATTGGGAGGACAGGGATAGGCTTATCTTCAGTAAAGGGCATGCGGCAATAGCGCAGTATGCTGCATTGGCGATGAGCGGTTATTTCCCGGAAGAGGAATTACCAAGTTTAAAGGCATTGGGCTCAACGCTTCAAGGCCATCCGGATATGAGAAAGACCAGGGGTATTGAGGCTAATACCGGTTCACTGGGACAGGGCTTGTCGATTTCATGCGGTATAGCGGCAGGTGCCCGTTTGGATAATAAATCCTACAGAGTTTATTGTATAGTAGGAGATGGCGAAATCAACGAAGGTCAAATCTGGGAAGCAGCCATGTCGGCGTCTAATTACAGGCTTGATAACCTGACGGCAATTCTGGATCGCAACAGGCTACAGGCTACGGGAGCGATAGTCGAACGCTTCGATACAAATCCTCTGAAAGAAAAATGGGAAGCATTTAACTGGGATGTTATTGAGATAGACGGACACGACATGGATCAGATAGTGGATGCACTGACTAAGGCAGAAAAGATTAAGGGGAAACCTACCATCATCATTGCAAATACGATAAAGGGAAAAGGAATAAAATGCGCAGAAAACAACGCCTCATTTCATAATGGTTCTATGACTCAAGAACAATATGATCAGGCTTGTGAATGCTTAATGTAAAGGAGCTGTGGATATGGCTATGAATAATGCACAGAATAATATTAAGTCGGCTGTGAAGCTTAGCAACCAAAGACAGGTGTATGGCAAAACGCTGATTGAGCTGGGCAAGGAAAATAAAGATATAGTGGTGCTGGAGGCTGATTTGGGAAAGTCGACCATGACACATGCATTCCAACAGGAATTTCCCGAACGTTATTTTGAAATGGGTATAGCCGAAGCAAACATGATTTCATTTGCGGCAGGGCTTTCACTGACGGGGAAAATACCCTATGCAAACAGCTTTGCGGTTTTTGCGGCAGGACGCCCATTCGACCAGATTCGTCAAAGTATAGCCACCGCAAATCTGAATGTAAAGATTGTTGGATCCAGCGCAGGCTTGTCCGACTTCGGTGATGGAGCCACTCACCAGTCCGTAGAGGATATCGCAATCATGAGAGCTATTCCAAATATGACTGTAATTGCCCCATGTGACGCTATTGAAACTAAAAAGGTTACAAGGGCGATTGCAGAGTATGACGGGCCGGTATATGTGAGGATTATAAGAAATGATTTGCCCGAAATTTTCCCTGAGGATCAGGAGTTCAAGATCGGAAAACCTTACGTAATAAGGGATGGCAAGGATATTACAGTATTTGCAATCGGCATCATGGTATCAATGGCCCTAAAGGCGGCCGAAACCCTTGAAAAGGAAGGAATCTCCATAAGGGTAGTCAATGTGAGCACGCTGAAGCCAATAGACGAAAAGGCAATAGTTAATTTAGCTGCCGGTATGAAGGGCGTAGTTACGGCTGAAGAGCATAGTTATATCGGCGGGCTGGCTGGTGCAATCACATACATCTTACGCGGAAAGGCAATTCCCATAGAGGTCGTAGCAATACAGGATGAATTTGGGCAATCTGCCTATAACCATGATGAATTGCTGGTGCATTATGGACTCACAGATAATGATATAATGGAAAAGGTCAGGAAAATACTCTGATTTCCATATGAATTGGATAAATACTTTATTATAGGAAGGATGGAGGGAATACTATGTTGAGGAAAGTAGGCTTTATAGGCTTAGGAATCATGGGAAAGCCCATGGCAAAAAATCTGCTAAAGGCAGGATACCCACTGGTTGTATATGACATCGTAAAAGAGGCGGTGGATGAACTGGTGGCAGCAGGAGCCGAACAGGGGAGCTCGGCCAAGGATGTAGCTCAAAAAACCGATCTTATAATTACGATGCTGCCGAATTCGCCGCATGTTAAGGCTGTTGTACTGGGCGAAAACGGAATAATTGAGGGTGTCAAGGCTGGGACTATTGTTGTTGATATGAGCTCAATAGCTCCTCTGGCTTCGCAGGAGATTGCCGGAAAGCTGAAGGAGGCAGGAGCAGTAATGCTGGATGCACCGGTCAGCGGAGGCGAACCCAAAGCAATCGACGGTACCCTTTCTATTATGGTTGGAGGCCCTGAGGATGCTTTTAAAGAAGTAGAGGATGTTTTAAAGGTTATGGGCAGTTCCGCTGTTTTGATAGGTGAAGTCGGAAGCGGTAACGTTACCAAGCTTGCCAACCAGATCATTGTTGCACTGAATATCGCTGCGATGTCGGAGGCTATGGTGCTGGCAACAAAGGCAGGTGTCAATCCGGAAAAGGTTTATCAGGCCATCAGAGGAGGCCTTGCCGGAAGCGTTGTTCTGGATGCAAAAGCGCCTATGGTGCTTAACAGAAACTTTAAACCGGGCTTTCGCATAGAGCTGCACATAAAGGATCTTATGAATGCAATGGATACGGCGCATGGCGTTGACGTACCCGTACCATTGACAAGCCAGATACTGGAAATAATGCAGGCACTGAAGGTGGACGGTAAAGCCGGAAATGACCATGGCGGGATAGTCCAGTTCTATGAGAAGCTGGCCGGAATAGAAGTAAAAGAATAATAAATAATTGGATGGGCAAAAGCCCTAGATAGATTTGAGAAGTAAAACCCACTAATTTTAAGAGTGGGTTTC
>CAZQCL010000003.1:0-32937 GCA_964592435.1 uncultured Oscillospiraceae bacterium | reverse complement strand
ATGCCCTCCTTTGCCTTACTACATTATATTTAAGAGGCATAGACTATGTTACATAGGGCATTTTGCGATGTAACATGTTTTGAGTTCCGCTGCACAATATATTGCGGGTATGTATGAAAGTTTGTCACTATATATTGTACAGCTAAATTATAATAAGGTGACATCGCAAAAGCCTTACATAAGATAGGAAAGACAGGACGGATGGTGCGAAATACATTACAAATAAAGTGCAAAACGATATAAATATCGTGCGATATATTGAAACATAAAGCACGATATGATAGCATGATAATAGGAGGTGGTTCTTGTGTCATCAATCAAGTATAAAGAAGGGGTTGTAATTACAGTTACGGAGCTAAAGCAAAACCTGGGGAAATACATGGATTTTGTCGGACAGCAAAACGATGTGGTAATAACAAAAAACGGGAAAAAGGCTGCCAGGCTGACTCCTTATGTGACGGATATTGAACAGTATTTTACAGTAAGAGAAAATGCCCTTGACTATCAATACGGCGGGAAAAAGGTTTCCTATGAGGAATTCATGGAGATTTACGAAAAAAGCACACTGAGGATGGAGTTTATAAACGGCGAAATTTATATACTAGCCTCACCAAACATTGGACATCAGCAGATAGTCGGGAGGTTATTTCTTATCTTTAATGAGTATTTCAAAGGGAAGAAATGCAAGGTCTTTTTAGCGCCATTTGATGTACACTTCGTAAAAAAAGGCTTTGATGTGCCCGACGTTATGCAGCCGGACCTATTGGTGGCCTGCGACATGGAGGTTGAAGGTAATGTTACGAAGAAGGGCAGATATATGGGCACTCCGTCCCTTGTAATTGAAATTCTTTCGGAAAGCACGCGAAGCAAGGACATGATTGACAAGCTGAATACCTACATGCTTTCAGGGGTGAAGGAATACTGGATTATTGATACAAAGCAGGAAAGCATTATGATATATACCTTTGACGATGCGCAGATTGATGAACTGAATGTGTTTAAGAAGGGCAAAAGTGCAAGTTCACTTATCTTTAAAGGGTTGTCCGCAGATGTGGGGGATTTGTTCAGCGAGTTGTTCTAGTTACAGTAATTTGCGGGATATATCTGGATAGAGTTGAGTGGGGCTAAATGCCTCCGAGATTCTTATTACCGGGGTAGACATAATAAGAAGCCGACGCTGAAGCGTCCTCCCCGTTCTCATCCAATGTAGCAAAAACAATTTGCTTTTCAGTTTCCTGTACCTGAACCTTAGTGACCACACCGTTGTCTATGGCTTTAAGAAAGGTTCCGTAATCAACCTCGGGTACTCTTGAGCCAAAAAGCAAAGGAAATACAGCTGCATTAAGAAGCATGAGTATAATCATTGCAATAAGGTAATAAAATATCAAGGGCTTTTTTGGGGTTTTTTGTTTATCCATCATAAGTATTACATCCTTTTCAATAAATTTTGAAGATTTATGCCATTGAGTATGCTAGTCTATGTTAAAGTATTTATTATAGCAGTTTTCTATATAAGGCTTTTGCCCCAATATAAGATTACCCTAAACGGTAACTGGTAAAACATTATAAAGGTTGAGCCGGACTGAGAAGGTACAATATGTCTGCGAAATATTTATTAGTTTTAGAAGGATGTGGTACAATGGGATTAATTGGAGGAGGTGTCTTGCATGTCTGAATATCCGGATAGTCCGAAATATGAAGAAGCCTTTTTGCTTACAGCTGCCGACATCATGGAAGCAAATATGATAGAGGCGCTTCTAAAAGTAAATGATATCCCGGTGTTGAAAAAATACAGGGGAAGCGGAGCCTATCTTAAAATCATTATGGGAGGCACGGTTTATGGAGTGGATCTTTATGTTCCCAAACAGCTCCTGGGAAAAGCCTCCAGGGTTGTTGAAGAAAGTAGGGAAGCTTCTTTGGATGATGATTTTCCATATAATGTTATGACGGAGGAAGCAATCCTGAGCGATTCTACAAAACCCGAAGACGTTAATCAGAATAAGCAGCCAGAAAGCGATAACACGCAGCCGACTAAGGATAAATAGAGCGTAGTCAACAAAAAGCGTTACGTCCTCGTGGATAATTATCCTGTTTTTTATCCCTGGGTTGCTTTGGCTGGTCATTTCCCTTATTAATTATTTGTTCAGCAGATAGCAGACATGAGGGCATAGCACGGGTGGGTACTATCTATTCTTGTTTTTAGAATTAAGCATCTTAGCTTGATTGGCCGCCTCTTCATATGTCAGCGGTTTTTCAAAATTCATACCGCGTCCGCCAATTACCCATTCCTTGTTTTTTTGATCCTTATCGGGACAGTGCTGATTACTGCATTCACCATCCACTATTAAAGACCCGCATTTACAGAAATTCATTTTCTTATCACCTCGTTGTATTACTCTAATTATAGTCTATCCTTCGGCAAAATGAAAGATGTATGGACTGCTTTCGCAAAAAAATTCAAAATTAAAGTCCAAGACAAGCCAAAAACAAACAAACACATAGCAAAGCGGCAAAGAAAACATAAAAATTGCAGAGAATAGATAGCGTGTGAAGTATCGAAATAAAGGCAAAGAACATTATAATACAATTCAGACACTCAAGAATGCTGCGGCTGCATCAGAGATGAAGCTAAAGAAATTGGAGCAGGAAAACAATTCTAATAAAGAGCACAAAGAAAAACTTGAAAAGAAGCAATTGCATCGATTGCGGTAACCGAGGTAGAGGATCCGTCGGCCTATGGTGTTATAGAAAATGATAGGCGCGGTTATGCGGTTTCATTTGTTGAAAAACCTGATGCAGAGAGTATTAAATCACATTTTATAAATGCTGGGATATATATCTTCGAGCCGGAGGTATTCGATGAAATTTCGATGGATGGTCCTGTATCCGTTGAGAGAGTTACATTCCCGAAACTTCTTGAAGATGGATGACCTTTTGTTTATAGATTATTTATACGCAATAACAGATGACACGGGAATATTTCAACACAGCAAATATGGCATACCCGACCTGTCAAAGGGGTATACGACAGATGATAATGCCAGAGCTTTGATTTTAGCGGTATTACTTTTGGAGCACTTTAAAGATGAAAAATATCTAAAGCTTGTCAGTAAATATCTTTCCTTTATGTTCTATGCTCAAAATGGCAATGGGAAGTTCAAGAACTTTATGAATTATCAGAGGGAGTTTATAGAGAAGGAGGGCTCCGATGACTGCTTAGGAAGATGTCTTTGGGCATTGGGGCGCACTGCTTCAAGCTTATCACTGCCTGAGAACATAAAAAACTCCTGTCAATATATGTTGAAGAAGGCAGTAGTGAATCTGCCGGATATTCAGTCGCCGAGGGCAAAGGCATACGCTATTGTAGGATTGAGCTATTTGAACCAGACAGAAGAAATCAGCCGTATCATTGACATGTTATCTATATCGATGGTCAATCAATATGCACAGTATAAAGATGGCGACTGGCATTGGTTTGAGGATTCCATAACATATGGGAATGCCTTTTTTCCGTGGTCAATGCTGAAATCATACAGGGTTTTGAAAAAGGATATATTGCTGGATACCGGTAAAGAGAGCATGGAATTTCTCAAAAAAGTTACGTTAGATGGAGTATATTTTAAAGCAATCGGCTGTAACGGCTGGCTCATAAAGGGTGAGAAACCTGCACAATATGATGAGCAGCCTTTGGAGGCTTGCGAATCACTGCTGTTATATCTGGAATACTATAATCTGACAGGGGACAAGGATGCACTTGCGTGTGCTGTAAAATGCTTCTGCTGGTACTTGGGATTGAATTCTAAAAACTTGCCGCTGATTGATGAGGAGACAGGCGCCTGCTATGATGGACTGAACGAGATGGGCTTAAATCTCAATCAGGGATCTGAAAGCATAATTTCTTATGGGATTGCTTTTATGGAGATTTCTAAAAAAGTAAAGCTGATTACACCGGATGGCCAATGGCTCATAAGGAATTGAGCCGGATTTCATTCGTCACTCTTTATGTAACCCAGACATAACATAATATGTCGGGTTATTTTTTTACAGCTATTTGCGCAGCATATACGGTTAAAATCGAAAGGGCTCGATGCTCCGAGATTTTGATTAGTTAGTATCATGAATGGGGAGTGAAATTATGTTATCAAGAGAGGAGTATATCCGATTATCACTGGAACTAAATCTATTCTTTGGTAGAATTCTTAAGGAGCATTCTTTTTTTCTGGAAGCAGGGTTTGTATGTAAGGACTCTCATTTGGCTCAGGAGGCAGAAAATTTTAAAAATCAATATGAATCATTTCTGGCTGAGGCGATATCGTTGGCGAATGGTGTTATCAGCCCGGCTGCAATCAGTTCTGGAGAGTTTGTTACACCGTATACACAAAATGCAGAAAGGGCTTCGCAATTTTATACCGGTATAGCGCTTAACGCAGGCTTGACTCAGGCAGAGTCCGGTCTTGGGGCAGGCATGGGTATGATGCCCTTACCCGTATTGGAACAAAGGGTATTCATGCTTAACCAAAAGGCAATTATTCTAACGACCGCACTAGTACAGTTTAAGACTCGTATATTATCTAATGTCCTGGCATGCCAACTTTTTACAGTGAACTATCCCTTGCTAATTGACCATATCATGCGGGAGGCTAAATTTTATAATAGAATGTTGACCAGATTACAGAATAGAGAAAGACTGGATACTGTAAATGATCTTATGGAGCAGGAGATATTCTGGAACAGGATTATGGCTGAGCATTCTAAATTTATTAGAGGGCTACTGGATCCTACAGAGGATGATCTTATTAATAAAGCAAACAATTTTGGGAATGAGTTTGATGAGCTTACGAAAAAGGCTATTAATGCGACTGAACAGACTGCACTTATTTCTGGGGTCACCAATGAAAGCCTAAAGGCGGTAAAGGAAATAAAAGACTTTAATACTGCAGCGACTAAGGGCATGATTGAGTGTAAGATAAAATCTATTATGGTACCGCTCCTTGGCGACCATGTGCTTCGTGAGGCAAATCACTTTCTGCGAATATTACAGAAACCATAGGACGAGGATGCAGGGCTGGAGGTTAAAGCCAGCCCTGAGGTTTAAGCCAGCCCCAGAAGCCGTGTAACTTGGGTAATGATAAATGTAATGATTATTCCGGCAAAAGTTGGGATTAGGAAGGAAGCAAAGGTCCATTTTCTGCTTCCCGTTTCTTTTTTTATTGTTATGAGTGTAGTTGCGCAGGGGAAATGCATTAAGCTGATCAGCATCATATTGACAGCGGTGAGCCAAGTCCAACCATTAGCAGCTAAAATGCCTCTCAATGCTGCTGGATTGTTCATCTCAAAAATACTGCCGCTAGTGGCATAACTCATCAGCAATATTGGTATGACGATCTCATTTGCAGGGAAACCAAGGATGAAGGCCATAATAATATATCCATCCAGGCCAAGCAAATTTGCAAAGGGTTGCAAAAAGTTCGCGCCATAGTCCAGCAGGCTGATCCCGTTCACATTGATATTTGCCATAAGCCAGATAATAAGCCCTGCAGGAGCTGCAACAACCACAGCCCGCCCCAGAACAAATAAAGTTCTGTCCAGCAGTGATCTTACCAGTAATCTTCCGATTTGCGGCCTGCGGAAAGGGGGTAGCTCCAATGTAAATGAGGAGGGGAGTCCTTTCAATATTGTCTTGGAGAGCAGCTTTGATATAAATAATGTCATAATCACTCCAAAAATAACAATGCAGGTTATTGCAACGGTACCAATAAGCCCTTGAACAGCGCTATTCGCTGACCCAGCTGCCTCAATAGGCTTGCCGGATACACTGTCGGTGCTAATTCCTATCCCTGCAATTAAAATGCCTGTAATTGTTATTAGCGTAGGAAATCTGCCGTTACAGGGAACAAAGTTGTTTGTAATGATGGCAATCAGCCTTTCTCTTGGCGAATCGATTATCCTGCAGCCAATTACTCCGGCCGCGTTGCAGCCGAAGCCCATGCACATGGTAAGAGCCTGTTTCCCGTGGGCGCACGCCCTTTTAAAGAAGTTATCCAGATTGAATGCTACTCTCGGCAAATATCCCAAATCTTCTAAAAAGGTGAATAGGGGGAAGAAGATAGCCATTGGAGGCAGCATTACAGAAACGACCCAAGCCAGGGTTCTGTATACACCGAGGATTAAAGCACCGTGGAGCCAATCCGGCAGCTTGTAGGTAATAAATAAGTCCGTTAGCTTATCCTGAATTCCAAAGAGAAAATTCATAATAATCGCTGAGGGAATATTAGCACCCTGAAGAGTAATCCAGAAAATTAAAGCCAAAAGAAGAATCATTATAGGAATCCCTAATTTTCTGGAGGTCAATATATTATCAATTTTTCTGTCTGTCTTTTTATATTTTTTGTTTTCTGCATGCACTACTTGGCTGTATATGCCATTGGCCAGCTTCACGATGCAGGAAACAATCCTGTCGCGGAGTTTGTTGTGCTCCGAAGAATCAAGAACCGTCCCCTCGATTATCCCCTCGATTAGTGCATTATGACTCGGTGGGAGAACCGTCCCCAAATAATTATTGATGGAGTCAAGAATGGCTTTGTCCTTGTCCAGAAGCTTCAAACTGACCCATCTGGCATCCAGCTTATGGGATATTAACGGTTTGATCTTCTCTTCAATTGCATTAAGCGTTTCTTCAATATCATGATCATAATGAATTTTAATCGGGTTTACAGGTGTCTCATCTAGCGATACTCTATTAACAGCGTCTTTCAGTTCGTTTAGGCCGGTTCCTTTACGAGCATTAGTTCCGATTACAGGCACGCCCAGCAATTGGGACAGCTTCTCTAAGTCGATATGGATACTCTTGCGTCTTGCTTCATCCATCAAATTGACGCATACTACGACTTTATCTGTCATTTCGAGGATCTGCAGTACAAGATTAAGATTCCTTTCCAGACAGGTTGCATCAGCCACAGCAACTGTTACATGCGGATTTCCAAAGCAGATAAAATTCCTGGCTGCTTCCTCTTCAGCAGAATTGGATAACAAGGAATATGTTCCCGGCAGGTCAACGAGTATAAAGCTCCTGCCTTCAAATTTGTAATGTCCCTGTGCTGTGGCAACTGTTTTACCTGTCCAGTTGCCCGTATGTTGGTTTAAGCCTGTCAGAGAGTTAAACACTGTGCTTTTACCGGTGTTGGGGTTGCCTGCAAGAGCCACAATAACCTCGCCTTCGCAGTCAAGCCGGATATCCTGCATTTTATTTACGGCTAATTGTGTAGCAGATCCGGTGGATTGAGTGGTTAAACCCATGGTAGTCCCTCCAAAAGATTCTAAAGCAGTTCCACAAGGATTTGTGATGCCTCCTCTGAGCGAAGTGCAATAACTGCTCCTCTGATTTCATATGCAGTGGGGTCACCTGAAGGGCTCTTGCGTAATGCTTCAATGACGGTATCTATCACTAAGCCGAGGTCCAGCATTCTTCGCCTGGTATTTCCGGCTGCTGTCAGCTCCTTAACTTTTACGCATTTGCCGCATGGAATCAAATGTAGGGGCGTGAGATTTTTGTTCATGTAAGGCACCTCCGAAAATGATGCTTGTGTGTTAAAAGTTAGCCACGTGAAATAATTTTATCTATGGTTAATATATGAATGATATATGAATTATGTTACTCATATAATGATACATAGCAAGGATGCATATGATAGGGAGTGATATGTTGAATAGCAAAGAATTTTATACAGTTCGGGGCTATGAGATTCTGGACAAAAAGAATGAGGTTCTCTCCCATAGCATGGAAGACTATATGGAGATGATTTACAGGACTGCGATAAAGGACGGCTATATTCGCATAAATATGCTGGCGGAATTGCTTAACATAAAGGCGCCTTCTGCAACAAAGATGGTACAGAAGCTCGGGCAGCTTGGGCTGGTGCAATATGAAAAATACGGCATTGTAAAGCTTACTGCTAAAGGCGAAAAAATAGGGAAGGCTCTTTTAGACCGGCATAATATCATAGAAGAATTCTTAAAAAATTTGGGTGTTGAGGAAAACCTGCTTATGAATGTAGAGCTGATCGAGCACAATGTAACTGCAAATGCACTGCGCAAAATAGAGCTTTTGAATGCATTTTTTCTCGAATACCCTGATGTCTTATTAAAGCTGCAGGAGTACCGTTCACGGCAAAAATAAGGGATGCCTTTTCGCCGATTTTAGGCGGTCAAACCTTTTTTATGTTAATTATATTGACCTTTATTTTTTACTGATGTACAATGCAGATGATTTCTTATATATGACAAATTAGGTTTGCGTATGCCCTAATATCATGGGGATACGCATATTTTTGTGGGAGTGACAAAAATGAAAATAATCATCATCGGTGATGGTAAGGTAGGATATAGTCTGGCTGAGAGCTTGTCGAAGGAAAACAATGATGTCACTATCATTGACAAAAATCCTGAAGCTCTGAAAAAAGCCAGTGAGTTTTTGGATGTAATGTGCATCAGAGGAAACGGTGTCAGTACAAATATACTTATGGATGCAGGGGTCAGGGAGGCTGACCTTCTCATTGCCGCAACAACAAGCGATGAGATGAACATGGTTTGCTGTCTTACAGGTAAAAAGCTTGGTGCAGACCATACTATTGCCAGGATAAGAGACCCGGAATATGCCAGTGAGCTGTCTATACTAAAAGGGGATCTTGGCTTGGATATGGTAATAAACCCCGAGCAAGCCTGTGCAAACGAAATCGCTCGTGTGCTCAGCTACCCTTCAGCTGTAAATGTGGAGTCCTTTTCAAAGGGGCGGGTTGAATTGGTTGAGATCAGGGTGACAGCTCAGATGGCTATCGCCGGAATGAAGCTGCGGGACATTACCGGCAAGATTTCTTCCTCAATTCTTATCGGTGCGGTACAAAGGGATGATGAGGTGTTTATTCCTAATGGCGATTTTCAAATTCTTAGCAATGATCAGATATATGTTATCGGCAAGCCCTCTAATATTTTTGATTTTTGTATCCGCATCGGCATATATGCCCAAAAGGTTAGAACTGTAATGATTATAGGGGGAGGAAGAATAGCCTATTATTTAGCCGGATATCTTGAAGAAATCGGAATGAAGAGTAAAATCATAGAAATCGACAGGGACAGATGCCTTGAATTGTCGGAGCTGCTTCCGGATACATTAATAATAAACGGTGACGGTTCGGACGAAACTATTCTAAATTCAGAAAACCTAAGCGATATGGATGCATTTGTATCCCTTACAGGACGTGACGAAGAAAACCTCATGGCTGCATTATTCGCAAAACAAAGCGGCGTTCACAAGATCGTAGCAAAGATTAACAGGGATAATTATGCTTCGGTAATAAGGAATCTGGGAATCGACAGTGTTGTAAGCCCAAAACAGACTACGGCCAACAGTATTGTCAGATTTGTCAGAGGATTGAAAAATGCAATGGGGAATCCCGTTGAAACACTTTACAAGATTGTTGGTGACCGTGTGGAAGCGGTAGAATTCATCGCCAAACAATCCACAAAGTTTTTGAATAAGCCGCTTAAAGACCTTAAGCTGGTGCAGGGCGTTTTGGCAGCTGCAATTGTCAGAAAGAACGAAATTATTATTCCCCACGGGAAAGATGTGATTAAGCAGGGCGACAGTGTAATTTTGATTGTAAAGGGCAAACAATTTTCTGATTTTAATGATATTATTGCCCCTGGGGGGAATGACAAATGAATTTTAGAATGATTTTGAAAACCCTGGGAATTGTCTTTTGCGGCGAAGCAGCTCTTATGGTACCTTCATTGATTGTTTCGCTTATTTACGGTCAGGAGGATACAAAGGCATTCCTTATATCAATGGCGGTTTTGATTGTTGTGAGCTTTATACTGTATAGAATCAAGCCTGTCACAACGGATATATATCCAAGGGACGGCTTTGCAATCGTGTCATTATCATGGTTTTTGGTAGCTTTTTTCGGAGCACTGCCCTTTATAATCAGCGGGGCAATTCCATCTTTTATAGATGCATATTTTGAGACTGCCTCCGGTTTTACAACTACGGGAGCCACTATATTACAAGAAGTGGAAAGCCTTCCGAAGGGTATATTATTTTGGAGGAGCTTTACCCACTGGGTCGGCGGGATGGGTGTGCTTGTGCTGATGCTGGCGGTGCTTCCCTCCGTGAAGGCCACCTCCATACACATCATGCAGGCTGAGAGCCCCGGCCCAAGCCCGGGAAAGCTTGTTCCAAAGGTAAGCCAGTCTGGCAAAATACTATATTTTATTTATTTTGGTATGACGGCTATTTTGGTAGCATGCCTTCTTCTGGCGGGAATGCCCTTGTATGACTCATTGGTTCATGCCTTTGGGACAGCGGGCACTGGCGGATTTTCCATAAAGAACACCAGTATAGGTGCATATGACAATTTGGCTATCGAGGTCATCATCACTATATTTATGTTTATATTCGGTGTGAATTTTACTCTGCATTATCAATCCCTCAAGGGTAATATCAGGAACTCTTTGAAGGATGCTGAATTTCGCTTTTATCTGGGTATTGTACTAATATGTATTTTATTAATTACACTTGATCTTAATGCAAATGTATTCAATTCCATAGGAGAATCCCTAAGATACGCTTCATTCCAAGTGAGCACCATCATCTCAACAACCGGATATTCTACGACCGATTTTAACCTGTGGCCATCCTTTAGCAAATCTATACTAATAATGCTGATGTTTATCGGTGCCTCTGCCGGATCGACCGCCGGTGGCATTAAGTGTATCCGTATTGTACTGCTGTTTAAAGTCATCCGACGGGAAGTATTAAGAATAATACATCCAAGATCCGTGCATGTTGTAAAAGTAAACGGAAAGGCCGTTGATGAAGAGATACTGTCAGGCGTTACGGTATTTTTCTTTGCCTTTGTTTTGATTTTTACTTCGGCAGTGTTGGTTGTATCTCTGGATGAGAAAGACATGATTTCTAACTTTACAGCAGTTGCGGCTTCTATTGGAAATATTGGTCCGGGGTTAGGCATTGTCGGCCCAATGGGGAACGTCTCCAGCTATTCGATACTCAGCAAGATGGTGTTATCCTTCTGCATGATTGCCGGAAGATTGGAGATTTTTCCTGTACTTTTGCTCTTTGCGCCAACCTTTTGGAAGCGTGTGAACATTTGATAAAGAAAATTTTGTTATGAATAATATTACTCCCGCTGGACAGATTAATAGTGTAAGGAACATAACGGTTGAGCCAATACTTGTATATTTTCCGTGCCGGTGAGTATATGAGTTTAGCCGAAGACTGCATATGCAAGCTCTGGTGGCTCTGTATTGAAGTCAGAGGAAGATTCTGCACGGTGGGGGAGAGTTCTGTTATAGTTGATTTTGTTTTTTATTTTTATTATAACAGGATGCCAACTTATCGTTCAGGGTCGAGCTAAGATCTTGCAGGGTGGCGAAATGGTTGTACTGAGCTGAAAGGTTTTGTATAGCCGTTCAGGTATTCTGCCTGGTCGAACGAACCATCATTATGGGTTATGAACTGTTCCTTCATGGTTGAAAGATCATGCTTGGATAGTTTGTTATCTGTAATGGTGCGAGGTAAATCGTTACGTTCCTTACTTTTTTATTAAATTTAAAGTTAATTTCAAAGTTAATATCACTTTATCCATCATGATAAAATAGTTTGTCACAGGATCACTCCATAGACAATAGCGCCTGCTACACCTGCAATAAGCATCGCATAGATTGGATTCAGTTTGAATTTTCTCAGGAGAAACAATGTTGCGGCAAAAAGAGCGGCAGCAATCCAGCTGAAGTCGGAGACCTGCACAGGAAATCCATCCTTGTTAAACAGTGCAGTCAATAGTATGGATAGACCAGCTGAAGCAATTAGTGCAACGACTGCCGGACGTAGTCCCTTTATGATTCCCTGAACCATGTTAAGTCCCTTGAATCTATAATAGAGCGTAGCAAGAACTAGGACGATTATGCAGGAGGGGGTGACACATCCTGCCGTTGCAATAATCGCACCTGGAATTCCTGCAATTTTAGTGCCGACAAAAGTAGAAGCGTTGATAGCGATTGGGCCGGGTGTCATCTGTGATATAGTCAGTACATCCATGAATTCTGTTAGTGTCAGCCAGGAATGAATTTCAATAACTTGCTCCTGGATTAGTGGAAGGGCTGCATATCCGCCGCCAAAGCTCAATAAGCCTACCCAAAAAAAACTCAAGAATAATTGCAGGTATATCATTTGTGATTCTCCTTCTTTTGTTTGTGTAATGGCTCTGTCGGAACATTCTTTGATTTTTGAGCTGCCTTGTCTGTTACTTCTTGTGCCGCTTCCTGTCCGGATCTCTGTTTAGCAAGCCGGCTGGTGCGAAATGTCGTATAGGCACCCAGCGCCCCACAAATAAAAAGAATGATGACGATGTTAATATTGAGAAAAGTCGCTGCAATGAAGGCGAGCACCATAACCGCAATAGGCAATATACGTTTGTTTTTAATGACTTTAGATGCCATGCTAATGATCACGTCAACAATGACCGCAGCTACACCCGCCTGCATACCCAGCAGCAGCGCCTTAATGATTGGATTGTCGCGGAATGCGATATAAAAGTAGGATATTAAAGTAATAGTAATCAATGGGGGTAATATCGTTCCTAACACGCTCAGAAGCGCACCGGGAATTCCAGCCATACGATAGCCGACGAGAATAGATGTATTCACCGCAATGGGTCCGGGAGCTGATTGCCCGATTGCTACCAAATCGAGCATTTCATCCTCGTCTATCCATCTTAGCTCCTCCACAAAGCGCTTCTGCATCAGCGGTACGATTACATATCCGCCGCCAAATGTAAAAGCGCTTAATGTAAAGGTTGACGAAAACAGCTTCCAAAAGAAGTGCTTGTCTTTTTTTACAGGGATTTTATCCACTATTCTTCAACCGTAATAACTGAAACAGGGCATTCTTCCTCTGCCTCTTTGGCGCTGTCTTCTGCTTCCTCAGGAACCTCATCTACATAGACCTCGGCAAGTCCGTCGTCAGCCATTCTGAAAACCTCAGGACAGGTCACGGTACAAAGCTCACATGCTATACATCCATCTCTATCAATCGAAGCAATCATTTGAAATCTCCTTCACAATATTATTTATCAATATGTTTACCACATTATTATATCATGTATTCAAAAAATCAAAATATCGTTGACAGAGTTTTGTCCAAAAGCTATAATGGAAGAAGTATTTGTTAGGAAATAGTATATTATTTAAGTGATTACTAAAACATAAGCCCAATTTTACTTGGAATTACTCTAAAAGCATAGCACTAATCTAGAAGCCTGACATTAATCAAAAACTTTTTATTGGAGGACGTAATGATTAACTCAAACAAGGCAAAAATGGTATTAGACAAGGAACACAGGATTGGACGGACAGATAAACGTCTTTTTGGCTCTTTTGTTGAGCATCTGGGCCGCGCAGTATATGGCGGGATATACGAGCCGAGTCATCCTTTGGCCGATGATATGGGCTTCAGGAAAGATGTTATTGAGCTCGTTAAGGAATTAAACGTTCCAATTATAAGATACCCCGGCGGTAATTTTGTATCCGGCTATAATTGGGAAGACGGTGTCGGACCACTGGATAAAAGGCCGAGAAGGACAGAATTAGCGTGGATGACGGTGGAAACCAACCAGGTGGGTACGAATGAGTTCGTTCAATGGGCTAAGAGAGCAGGTGCTGAGGTAATGATGGCAGTCAACCTGGGAACCCGTGGGCCTGATGAAGCCCGAAATTTAGTGGAGTATTGCAATCATCCGGGTGGGACATATTTGAGTGATTTGAGAAAATCACATGGCTATGAGCAGCCTCACAACATAAAAACATGGTGCCTGGGCAATGAAATGGACGGACCATGGCAGATTTGCCGGAAGACTGCACAAGAGTATGGCAGGACAGCAGTAGAAGCTGCAAAGCTAATGAAATGGATCGATCCTACGATTGAACTGGTGGCATGCGGAAGCTCCGGTTATTCCATGCCTACGTTCGGACAATGGGAGGCCACAGTACTTGAACACACATATGAGCATGTTGACTATATATCTCTTCATACATATTACGGAAACAGGGACAACGATACACCAAACTTTCTTGCAAGAACCATGGATATGGATGAATTCATCAAATCAGTCATTGCAACCTGTGATTACGTAAAAGGCAAGAACAAATCAAAGAAAACTATCAATCTGTCATTTGATGAGTGGAATGTATGGTACCATTCGAATGATGCGGATAAGAAGATTCAAAGATGGTCCATTGCACCTGCCCAGCTGGAGGACATTTACAATTTTGAGGATGCTCTTCTTGTGGGAGGAATGCTGATTACTCTGCTCAAGCATGCCGACCGTGTTAAGATGGCTTGCCTGGCACAGTTGATTAACGTCATTGCCCCAATTATGACTTCTGATAGTGGAGCGTGGAGGCAGACAATCTTCTATCCATTCATGCAGGTTTCCAATTTTGGAAGAGGTATCGTCTTGAATCCGGTTATTTCATCTCCGAAATACGACTCTAAGGATTTTACTGATGTGCCTTATCTTGAAGCAACGGCGGTATATAACGATGAAACCGAAGAAATCACGGTATTTGCTTTGAACAGAGATATGAGTGCTTCCCTGGAGTTTGACTGTGTCCTGAATGGCTTTGAAGATTATAGGGTGATTGAGCATTCCGTACTTGAGAATGCTAATATAAAAGCTGTAAACACAGAAGCTTCCCCCTGCACGGTTAAACCTCATAACAGGGGCAATGCGGAAATAAGGGATGGAAATCTAAAAGCAAGTCTACCCCTTCTTTCATGGAATGTGATAAGAATATCCGGTAAGCCAAGTAAATAGCCGGAGATAGAGTACCTATGAAAAGAAGTGTAAAGATACTAATTGTTCTGTTATCTTTGTCAGCCATTGTTTTATTCGTATGGGGCAATTTAATTTCTGATGGCTTGAAGGCAATGTTGCCGGGCATATCACAAAGGGAAGCTATAGGTGATATAGCCGGGAAAGGCTTGGGAGCATTAGATGATGAATTGTTTCATGAGCTTAATGATGGTCGGAATAAGTCCCAGCCCGAAGGACAATCAGGAACGCATAGCGGTGAAAAGGCCTCTGACAGCAGGGCTGCTTTATCGATCCATCAAGAGGGTACAACTGTCCTAGAAAGGATACTTGTACCGGAGGGGTTTGAAAGAGTGGCTGTTGGAGAAAATACATTTGAAAAATACCTTAGAAGCCTTCCCTTGAAGCCTCACGGAGCCAAGGTTACATATCATGACGGGAGAACGAAGCCTCTGGATGTTCATGTTGCAGTGCTGGATATTGATGTGGGTGAACGTGATTTGCAGCAATGTGCCGATTCAGTTATTCGTCTGCGAGCCGAATATCTGTACGGACAAGGTCTTTATGACAGGATTCATTTTAATTTTACAAACGGTTTTAATGCCGACTATTCAAAGTGGATGAATGGATATAGAATAAAGGTTAGCGGAAACAATGCACAGTGGGTAAAACAGGATAGCTCGGGAACTGATTATGCCAGCTTCAGGAAATATCTTGATATGGTATTTGCCTATGCCGGCACATTGTCACTTTCAAAAGAAATGGAAAACATCCCGGTTAAGGAAATGCAGCCGGGAGATGTATTCCTGAAAGGCGCATCGCCTGGGCATTGTGTGATTGTACTGGATATGGCTGAAAACGAAAAAACCGGAGAGATCATCTTTATTACAGCACAAGGCTATATGCCTGCTCAGGAGATGCATATACTGAAAAATCCAGCCAACGAGCAAGGAAATCCATGGTACCCATTGGATTTTGGGGATGAGCTTACAACTCCCGAGTGGACTTTCACAAGGGATCAGCTTTACCGCTTCAAGGATTAGTCCCGCTGCTTCAGAGTATAGAAACAGAGGTTTGGTATATATGATAGATTTACTTATAATAGCGGATGACTTTACGGGAGCACTTGATACGGCGGTTCAGTTTTCAAAGAGTTCCATAGAGACTGCTGTTTTTTTATATAAGGATTTATACCTTACCTGCATGGATGAGAAGCTGCAGGTGGTGGTTGTTGATACCGAAAGCAGGCATGTTAGTGGTGGGGAGGCAGCACGTAGAGTAAGGGAAACCGTACAGAAGGCGCAAAAATCAGGAGTAAGGGCATTTTATAAGAAGACGGATTCCGTGCTGCGCGGCAATATAGGAAGCGAGCTTGCGGCGTTAATGGAAGCTGCAGGAGCCTCTGAGCTTATGTTTATACCTGCATATCCTGACGCAGGGAGGACTACTCTAAAGGGCTGCCAGTATATGAACGGTGTTCCCATAAACGAAACAACCTTTGCCAGCGATCCTGTTAACCCGGTTATAGATTGCCGGATACCGGAGATAATTGGAAAGCAGGCAAATATCCCAGTTGTAGTTGTTGGCAGGGAAGGGTTGACTAGTGCAGTTAAGGCCGATATTGACGGACAGACGATATATGTTTTTGATGCAGAAGACAATAATGATTTGAGCAAGATAGCAAATCTACTACAGGAGTCGGGAAAAACAGCATTGACAGCCGGATGTGCCGGATTTGCCGGTATGCTGCCTGAAATGCTTGGCTTAAAGGAGAGACATATTACAAAAAGCAGTCCCAAAGGGAAGATGTTGACGGTTTGCGGCAGTATCAGCGAAATTTCTTTAAGGCAGGTAAGGTATGCCAAAAACCATGGTTATTTCTGTTATGTCTTGAATTCGCATCAAAAACTTACGCAGGATTATCATATTACCGAGGATGGCAAGAAGTTCATCGACGAAGTAGCTGATAAAATAGAAGCAGGCAGGGATGTTATTATAACGGTGGCAGAAAGCTTTGAGGATCGGATAGAATACATAAATCCTTCCGATGGTGTGGGTCGCTCCGGCGATATTAAGCAACAAAAGAACGTATCCCTGTTAATAGCTCCCAACATAGCCGGAATTGTTAAGGGCATCGCAGACAAGACAAATCTGGATACACTTACTATCATCGGGGGAGATACTGCTGTGGAAATAGCTGAATCCATGGCTTTGAGCAGCATAACACCAAGATGTGAAATATACACAGGAGTTGTGCTATCGGATGCTGTGAGACAGGGGAAAAGGATAAGCCTTATCACAAAATCAGGTGGATTTGGAGCAGAAGATATTTTGGTTAAGATAAAAAATCGCATAATGTTATAATAAGTCTAAACCGCAGGAGGGCTAAATGACTGAAAAAAGAGCAATTATAGGAATAACCATGGGAGATCCGGCCGGAATCGGCCCCGAGATTGTCGTCAAGGCTCTTTGCCACAGTGATGTGTATGATGCCTGCAGACCGCTTATAATAGGTGATGCTGGAATAATTGCTAAAGCTGCACAGATTATTGATTCGACGATTGGGATACGAGCGGTAGCCGATGTTGGGGAAGCAAGGTTTGAACATGGTCTTATAGACGTACTGGATCTTGAAAATGTTGGCAGAAACAAACTGGAATATGGCAAATTATCAGCAGTGGCCGGAAATGCGGCTTTTGAGGCCGTAAAAAAGGTGATAGAGCTTGCTGTGGACAAAAGAATTGATGCAACTGTTACCTGTCCAATAAATAAAGAAGCAATCAACATTGCAGGCCACCATTATTCCGGGCATACAGAAATCTATGCCCATTTAACAAACACCAATGACTATTCGATGATGTTGGCGGACGGCAACCTTAGAGTCGTGCACGTATCTACACATGTAGCTTTAAGAGAAGCATGCGACGCGGTAAAAAGGGAAAGGGTATTGAAGGTGATAAGGCTTGCTCATGATGCCTGCGGAATGATTGGCATTAGGGAGCCTAAAATAGGAGTGGCGGGATTAAATCCCCATGCCGGGGAAAACGGGCTCTTTGGCAAGGAAGAGGTTGATGAGATTATACCGGCAATCACGCAAGCGGTAGAGCAGGGAATAAACGTAGAAGGCCCCATAGCTCCGGACAGTATCTTTTCCAGTGCGATAGCCGGTGCCTATGATATTGTTGTCGCAATGTATCATGACCAGGGCCATATTCCCTTGAAAGTATCAGGGCTCACATGGAACGAAGAAAGCGAAAGATGGGACAGGGGCAATGGAGTCAACATTACTCTGGGGCTTCCTATTATCAGAACCTCTGTGGATCATGGCACTGCCTTTGATAAGGCAGGGCTGGGCGTCGCATCGGAGTCGAGTTTGCTCAGCGCGATTGATTATGCTATAAAGCTTGTGAAGAATAAGTAGAATAGAACAGGGAGAATGAATAGTGGATTTAAGTAAAGCAAGATATGAATTGACAGCTGTTAAACCAAGCCAGTACCCCGCAGGAGCTATGCCTGAGATAGCACTGGTCGGCAGATCGAATGTTGGGAAATCAACTATTATTAATAGCCTTCTAAATAGAAAGGGTATTGCCCGGGTTTCATCTGAGCCCGGAAAGACCAGAGGAATTAATTTTTATAATGTTGACGACATGCTTTACCTCGTTGATCTTCCCGGCTATGGGTATGCCAAGGTTTCAAAGAAAGAAAAGGCCTCATGGGCAGATATGATCAATACATATTTGCATTCTCGCCCCCAGCTGAAAATGATAATAATGCTTGTTGATATCAGGCATACGCCTACCGGGGATGACGAAATCATGCACAAATGGATTTTGGGACAGGACATCAGGAACATCGTGATTGCCACCAAGGCTGATAAGGTTCCTAGAGGACGGGTTCATGGCAGGCTTGGGGAAATTAAGAAGTCATTAGGCTTATCTGATGCAAGCACTGTAATTGCCTATTCGTCTCAGACAAAACAGGGGAGGGACGAGGCCTGGGAGGCAATCGAATCAATCTTGGAAGGTGACAATGGATGATATATTCATTCGCCCCGATTATAGATGAAAACTGCAAGGTATTATTGCTGGGAACCATGCCGGGAGTTGAATCCCTGAGAAGACAGCAATATTATGGATATGAACGCAACGCCTTCTGGCGGATAATCTATGGGCTCTTTGACAAAGAGCCTGATGAGGATTATGAAAAGAAAAAGGCCTTCTTGTTGAGGCATTCAATTGCTCTGTGGGATGTGTTGAAGGCATGCCGGAGAGAAGGCAGCAGCGACAGCAATATCAGAGATCCTGTTCCCAATGATTTTGCAGGTCTTTACCTACAGTATCCTAATATAAGTAGCGTATGCTTCAATGGAGGGCCGGCAAGCAAATTGTACAGACGTTTTGTTGAGAAGCGGGGAGTAGGCGCTTCCGATAAGGCTTTTTATTATTTACCCTCAACGAGTCCTGCCTATACGATAGCCTTCGAGAAAAAGCTTGAGCAATGGCGAGCCATTCTACACACTGTTATACTTTTTTAACGAACCTGTAACCAAATTGCGCCAAAATTTGTGATATAATAAATCTGTATATACAAAGGAAAAAGGGGGATTCAAATGAAAGGCCGATTTAAAGCTATATCTATTGTAGTTCTGATATTACTTGTTATCTCTATGAGCATGAATATTGTATCCGCTGTAAATCAGAACGCGGAGCCCGGATCCGCTGACGATCCCATAGTCAGTAAGAGCTATGTTGATGCGGCAATAAACAAATTATTCTCTGAAGTTAAGTCGCTCAGAGAACAGGTTGACGCCTTGAAAACCCAAAATACCAAACTGCAGGAAGAAGTGAAGGCAGTCAGATCAGGAACCACCGGTTCCGGTTCAGGCAGCACGGGCAGCACTGCTGATAAGCCCACACCTCTTGGAAAAGGTGTAATTAATTCGGCGGTCGTTAATTTGCGTGCTAAACCCACTACCAATTCGAATATACTGGGTAAGATGCTACGCAATGATACTGTCACGCTTGTATCAAAGACCGGCAACTGGTATCAGGTCACCACTGCAAGAGGGACGAATGGGTATATAAGGGAAGATTTGCTTAATGTGACGAAATAGAGCGAATAAGGTTCTTCGTCGCAAGCTTCTCATAATGACACGGATGCAGGTTGAAATATTGAGGTATATTTACATAGGGTGGAAAATCCGTAATTTATAAGGTATAATGAAATTGCGTTTTGTTGAACTTCTTCATAAATTTTTAGTTTTTATTCGGGGGAGAGCCTTGAGAGGTATAAGTGAAACTAAATGCATATCGAGAGTTAGAAGGAAAACAAACCACAAAAAAATACTTTTAATTCTGTTTCTTCTAATTCTTATGCAATTTGTTATTTTAGAAGGCCTTATAATATTAAGAGGAAGGTCTGATGTCGAAATTCGGTCAGATTATCTAGTCGTCCCTGGCGCGGCAATCGAAGGTGAAGCAATTACTCCGCTTTTAAAATCGAGACTTGACGCCGCTGTTATTTATCTGCAAAAATACCCTGATGCTCGTGTGGTAGTGTCAGGTGGGCAGGGGAGAGGCGAGGATATCACCGAAGCAGAGGCTATGCGAAGATATCTGACTGTCAATGGTATTGACGAAAGCAGAATTTTGCTTGAACCCCATGCCACAAGTACAATGGAAAACTTCAGTTTCAGTAAAGAGCTGATTGAGCAGAGCACAGGGGAACAACTCACTGAAGTATCTTACGCTACCAACAGCTTTCATATATTAAGATCAAAAATGCTGGCAAGGCGTAACAATCTGCATGCTCATGCCATTTCTCAGGATCCGCCCAACACAAGCTTTTCAATGTACATAAGAGAGTACTTCGCTTTTATCAAATCTCTACTAGTGGACTGGTGAATCTCGAATAATCGTCTGGTGAAAAATTAACAATTTATTAAAAAATACTCTGTGATTTTGTAATAATTATGGGGTAATATCAAACCATAGGACTAAACAGGATTATTGTTATTTTGTTTTTCAAGGAGGTAATTTTATGTATAACTACAATAATTATAACGATTTTAATTATAAGCCAAAAAAGAAGAAGAGCAAAGCATTTACTTACATAGCAATTGTTCTGGTCACATCTATTATCAGCAGCGTAACTGTCGGTGGTATCTTATACGGCAAGTTCACGAAAGCTCTTGAGGATGTAGAAATGGCAACTCTGAGCAAGGCTGAAGCTCTTACACAAATGGCAATAGATACTGCAGCTGATGAAAATCTGCAGAGCATCAGAAAAGATCTTGAGGTAGTGTCGGGTGCAGGTCCAGGCTTAGCTGATAATGTGCTAAGTACCGCGCTAATAAGAGGTTCCGATGTAACATCCATTGCTAAGAAGGCCGGCCCGTCTATTGTTGGAATTCGAATGACGGTAGCAGGTACTAGACGCAATTTTTATGGTATTTCCAACAGTAGGGTTGGAGAGGGTTCAGGAATTATCATCAGCAAAGACGGCTATATCATGACAAATTATCATGTGGTTTCCTATTCGGATCCAAAGAGTGGGCAGAGCAATAATACGGTGCTTGAAGTGTTTCTACCGGATGGAAGGGAGGCGAAGGCGGAATTTGTTGGCGGAGATAGCGATACAGATCTGGCAGTCATCAAAACAAAACTGACAAGCCTGCCGGTCGCTGAGTTGGGCAATTCCGCGGAGTTAGAGGTGGGTGAGCTTGCAGTTGCTATAGGGAACCCCTTGGGGATGGAGTTTGCAGGATCAGTAACCGCCGGTGTGATTAGTGCTTTGAATAGAACAGTTAACATGGGCGATAAAACGATGAATCTTATACAGACGGATGCCGCTATAAATGAAGGTAACAGCGGCGGGGCACTGTTAAATTCACGGGGGCAGGTCATAGGTATAAATTCTGCCAAAATTGCAGCTTCGGGCGTCGAAGGGCTTGGATTTGCCATTCCGATTGATGATGCAAGGCCTATTATCAATCAATTGATTAGCCATGGATATGTGAAGGGTAGAGCGTTTATCGGCATATCAGGGGTAGAAATAACAAATGCATATTCTTTTTTATATGATATTCCCAAGGGTATATATATAAGCGGTGTAGTTTCGGGAAGCGGTGCCGACAAGGCGGGTATACGCACAGGAGATGTGCTTACCAGCCTTGATGGAAAGACAATAGAAACTCTTGCTGATATGGAGGCTGTAAAGAAGGCCCATAAACCGGGTGATACCATAAAGGCAATCGTCAACAGGAATGGGACAAAAGTGACACTGGATATGACCTTCAGTGAAGAGAAATGATTGTGGAGGGGCGGCCTCCGAGTAAAACGTGCATATTAAAACCAGCATAGGACTTAACCGTCTGTATGCTTTATTGATAAAGGCTGAAGTGTTCCCTGGAAAAGGGGACGCACTTCAGCCTTAATTAGTCACAGTTTGGAGTCCGGAATGACCTTCTTATAGTGCCCTGGCAGCCGCCACGGCGTTTGAGTGGCGCCTTTTTGCCGGTTTTGGGCGGTCAAAATCGGTTCAAGAATCTTAAGTTTTTAGATGACAATGTGGTGTCACCTTGAATTTCGCTTCAGGTTATTTGTCCCATCAGATATTCCATCAGTGCAAACTAATGTGATATCCGCACCAAGCATTCTAAAATCTCTCACGATATCCTCATATCCGCGCTCAATGTGCTCAACGCCTGTGATTCTGGTAACACCGTCCGCCATCAGGCCTGCAAGCACAAGTGCTGTTCCGGCACGAATGTCGCCTGCATGCACCCAGGCTCCCTTTAGGGCCCTGTGGCTATTTATACGGGCAATGCCGTTCCTTACTGTGATATCGGCTCCCATCCTGTTTAGCTGTTCACAGTGGTTGAAACGTTTTGGGTAAATGCGATCGGAAATGATACTTCTACCGGCAGCCTTAAGCAATAAAACCGTAACAGGCTGCTGAAAATCGCTTTCAAACATGGGATACTTTCCGGTACGTATTCTCGTAGCTCTTTTCCTGCACTTACCATGTACGGTAATTGAGCTGTCAGTCTGTTCGAAGGAAAGTCCGATTTCCGAGAGCTTGGCCATGCATGGTTCGAGATGCTCCGGCATGACATCCTCAACAGTTAATGTGCCCTCGGTTATACCCGCAGCAATCAGATAAGCACCTGAAATCAGCCTGTCGGGTGCTGCGGAATGTGTACAGCCGCCAAGAGAGGATACGCCTTGTATGCGGATAGTATCCGTTCCGGCGCCGTAAATGTGCGCCCCCATTTTGTTAAGCAAGACGGCGGTATCAACCACCTCTGGATCCTTGGCAGCATTATAAAGCGTTGTCCTGCCGCTGGCAAGAACAGCAGCCAGCATCATATTGATAGTTGCCCCGCCTGTCACTACATCAAAAAAGATCTCGGATCCGGTAAGTGTGTCGGCCTCCAATGTGTAATATGTGTCATGCATAGTCACACTTGCGCCCAATGCCTTCAGGCCTTTGATATGTTGATCTATGGGGCGCGAAACAAAGTTGTCTCCACCCGGATACCCTATAGAAACCTTGTGATGCTTTGCCAGCAGGGCACCGGCAAAATAATAAGCGGCGCGAAATGCCGAAGATAGCTTTGGGTCAATTTCTGCCGTATGTATGTTCCGAGGATCGATTGTGTACCTTCCGTTTTCCTTTGAAACTGAAGCACCGATGCTCCTCAATATTTGAAGTACTACCTTTACATCTGATATTTCCGGAATGTTTGTTAATTCCACCGGCTCGTCAGACAGGCAACAGGCTGCAAACAATGCAAGAGAGCTGTTCTTGGAACCGGGAGCCTTTATCTTACCGCTTAGTGGTTTGGAGCAATTTACTTCAAGCCATCTCATTTGTTTTCCCGCTTTCTTGTGACATTTTAGTAGAACAACTTTATTATACCCGTAATCACTGAAAATGTTAATCTATATTTTAACAATATCCTGAAAATCAATGAAAAATGCGCTTGTAATTTCTTACATCCGGCCATCATCGTCTAAAAAGCATCGTATAGTAGCTTGTAGTGTAGTCGGCGCTGATACCTGTTATTCCGTACGAATTGTTATGACCGATTACATCCGGACCTTTCGCATCCATTTCATCCATTACGCTCAAAAGCGATAGTATGGATGGGGGTGAATCCAAATTGTCATTATTCATTTTGATGATTGCCAGTGTATCGCGAGATTTGATTGCCTGCAAAGTAATTTCATCCATCCTGTTTGCGGTGTCGGTATCAAGGTAATGTGAAAAGTCAATCGAGGCAATTACTGCAATTCCTTCATCTGATTTTATTGCTTTAGCAAGAAACTTGCCAAGTTTCGCTGAATCCTCCAGGGAATAGTTCCCGTGAAGAAGTATTGGAACGATTTTGGTTTGCGGCATATAGTAATTGATGTAAGGAATCAGTGAGGAGATGGAATGTTCCAGCTCCATCAGGGCATCGTTTTGGGACGCTTTCAATTCGTCTATGAGAGCGGTGGTAAGCCCCTCGTCTGCTTCTAAAACACCGAAGGGAGTTACCCAATCGAGGGCCGATGTGTGCAGTCCGCTAAGACCAATGCGTCTATGGTTTGGGCCGATTACCACAATGGTGTGGGGAGGCTCCTTAGCCAGTGTCTGAAAGAAATCCGCAATCATATCTGCCGCAACAAGATGATGAGGAACAATGCCTCCGAGAATTTGTCCCGATGGGGAGGAGTGTTCTGATACGGTACCTGCGGCTGCTGTGTCTGTGGTTGAAGCTGGCATGCCCGTATTTGCGGCTGCTGAAATAGATTTGAAGAAATCTTCCTCAGCATAGTGTATGCAGCGAAGCGTTGATGCAGGGCGTAGGGTAGATTGGCTAGTGCCGGCTTGCGGGATGACGTCCGACTGAGCATTTGCTGGTTGAGCCTTGCCCGACTGTGTGCTCTGTGGCGAATCAAGGGAGGACTCCGAAGGTTCTGTCGCGGACAGACAAATTTGACTTGCGGAGGGGAGGGCAGTTATCACTGCCGTAAAAAGGCACAACACAGTCACAACTGTTATAATTATCTTGCCGTTACCGTGCTTTGCCATGCTCCAACCTCCTGTCAGTCATATGTCAGCCTGCTTTTAATCTGCCATCTACTATTTCCGTTCTGCCTTATTTGTTCTGTGTTATCTGCTTCCAACAGTAATCTGTTCTCTTTCGGTGAAACCGTATATATCCTTATCAGTGTGGCGTATCGCTGCGTTGTCGGCGGTATATGTGCCCTCGGAAACAGTCCTGGCATAATAGGTGATACTGGTGCTGTCATAGTGCTTTTTATTATAGTAATAACCGAACACAACCTTTTGCCCGTTAATTTCATCCAGCCACCAGTACGGTTCGTTACCATAAGAATAACTAGTGCGATCAAACCTTAAGCCGGCAGGCAGTACATCGGTGATTTCATAATACCCATCAGGGGCTGTCGCTCCGAAGCTGGGTGTTATCGTTACCTTTATCGTATCGGAGCGGCTAAAGGATGAAGCCGGTTTATTATTGAGGCTGTAGGAGCGTTCAATGGATACGATATTACCATCGGTTCTGCGTATTTTGCCGGCAGGTGCCACATATGACACGGTTGCCTGAACCTTGCCCTGGATATTGCTGAATTTGAGGGAGGCAAGCTTTTCCGGTGTCAAATCCAGCCGGAAGCTTCCGCCCTTTTGCAGCTCAACCTGCTTTTTTACACCGTCAAGCTCATAGCTGAAGCTATTGTTCAGGCTTGCCCCTTTAATGTAATTTGAAACAAAATTCATACGCTCCAGATTAACCAAAAGCTCTGACGTGGAATTTGATTTTATATAGTTGAAAAGCTTAATCTTCTCAGGCTGGTTTGTCTTTAATGCGATTAGTGAGCACAAAGCCGTAGAGTCGATACTTTCATCTCTCGTACCGGTCTCAAGCCAGGCAAGGGTATCTGTAATTGTTCCGGAGCTTTTCATGCCTTCGGTGTAAATCTCTATTGCACCCTGATAATCGCCAATCTCTGCCAGCGCTGTTCCAAGAACCAACCTGATATAGGGAGTAAGATCGTCTGCTTCGAGTATGGCACGGATATCCAGCAGCACGGGCTCCTTCAATGCCGCAAGTCCCCAGTAGCAGTAAGCGGCATCCTCGGGCATCGTTTCTTCGCTTTCGAGGAGGGTTCTAAAATATAATGCCAGAGCATCTGTGTCTATATCATTGGCTGCCAGCGATGCCATCTTTGCTGACAGGGCGGGATTGCTGCTGTCATAGGTAAGCAAAGCGAGTCCGCCGTCATCTATTTGGTATTGCTTTATGTCAAACTCTTCATCAAAGTAGGGCTTCTCATTGAAATAGTTCTGTAGAAGCTTTCCTGAAAGACGTCGAGCCAGTTTCTGATCCAGCCTTTGTCCCCAGCTCCAATATAGCGAGTGCAATTCATTGTAAAGGAGAGCTGAGTCCTCACCATAGAAGACAACACTGGTCAAACCTTTAGCGTTATTTGAGATGGCAGTGTCCTCGGATAGACTAACATAATCCGTCATAGAGGTTTCCAGCAAGCTGTCGGACACCTTAAAGGTGCGTTCCAATGCATCCTTAAGACTTCCATCGCTAGCCTCGGTTTTTATGGTGTAGCCGCCGGCTGAAAGATAGCCAAGCTGAACCTGAACGGGCTTGTTTGCAGTACCGGATGCGTTGAAGGATTTGGATGAGCCGTCATCCTTTGTTAATGTAACCTTGTAATCAACATTTGCATTCTTGGCCAGCTGCGTACCATAAGATCTCAGTAATATCGACGGATTATCTCCCGTAATAAAATTCTTATTGAATATGGTATCTACAAAGAAGGGTATTTTTGAAGAAAGATTAATCCTGCCGCTCCCGGCATGCAGATCCTTTGAAATAGCCTGATATGTGACCCTCCAGGAGGTAAGATTGTCGGGCAGCTTAAAGCTGACCTCAGCCTTGCCCTTGCTATCGGCCTTAACCGTAGTAAACGTCGCGCTGTCCTTAAAATCCGATCTGACGTAACCGTCGCCGCCTTCCCCCATTTCTGCCATCGCTCCACCCATTGCATTTCCTATAGGCTCATAGGAGAAATACTCTGTCAGTATACCTGAGGATATTCTAGGCCCATAGATGGAGGACAGCAAGTCTACGGACTGCTGAGCCATGGCAAAGAATGCTTCGTCAACCACGCTGATGTTCAGTTCAGCGCCGACAGGCTTATTATTGGAGTCCTTTACTTCAAAGCTAAGCTTAACATTATCCCCTGGCTTGTAGCTGTCCTTATCCGATTTCACGCTAATATCCAGCTTCTTGGCTGAGCTGTCATACCAGTATTCCTGGATGCCCGTATCGTATATGTCGGTTCCGTCGAAGCATATGGCTTTGAGATATATATTTGGTATGAGCCTTTCGTCGAAGCTGAAGCTATAAACCGGATCAGCCGATGTTTTATAATCAAGCACTCCGTTTTGCAGACGTATGAATAAATACTTGCGGTTTGCATTATCAGAGGTCTGCTCACCATTGTACTTTACTTCAGCAGATGCGGTTTCGCCTGATTCCAGAGAATTGTCTGTGTTTATAGATGTCAGAGTATAGGTGCTGCTGTTATAGGGATAAATATAGTTCCAGTTATAGATATATATGGTCTCCTTGATGGGACGGCCTTGTGAGTCTGTGGCGTACAGCTGTGCATAATAATTTTTATCCTTCTCTGTGTCAAATTGAATCCGGTACTTACCATCAACAGTATTGAAGCTGTACTCATTGATTTGTTTATTGACTTCATAATACTCATAAGTATTTCGTGTTACCTTATTGATATAATCGTAATAATTACCTGTTACCCTGCTTTCATAGTATCGCTCGTAAAGCTTTATCGTAACGGGAATATTGACGGATGCTCCCATATAGTCATCATAGGAATAGTATCCCGGGTTTTTGCCTTCCAGCTTGGTAAGGTCGATTCTGTTTGTCTGGAAATCTATTGCAGCAGTTTGCTTTTCGAATTTTGATTCCGTCCTAATCATAGTGTCCTTCGGAAAAACTGTAACATAGCTTCCTTGACGAATTTGCCCTTCTTCTGCTTCGCTGTTGCTCACATCAAGGTGAAGGGTTATGGGTTTCCAACCCTCTTCCGAGGTGGATGGCTGCATGGAAATGCTTGAAGCACCTGCATCATCGCTTTTCAGAATGCCGTTCTCTTGCGCACCTCCATTGACAGAGTAGTAATAATCAAGCTCAACGCCGGATACGGGCGTACCCTCATAGAAGGATGTGAGTATATCAAAATTAACATTCTCCCAGGCATACATGAAATCCCGGTCGCGCTCGATTTCTATCTTGTAGACAGGCTTTGTATATTCCATGACCTGCAGATAACGGGTCTGCATGATGTCATCGCCAATCCTGAGCCGGACCTCATAGGAGCCAGGATTGTAGTTTGATAACCTGAGCCTTCCGCTATAAGTACCGTCAGGAGATATTTTTACATTTTGCGATGTCAGAACTGAGGCTTCCGAATCACCGTAATAATAGTAGTTATACCGAATAAGCTCAAGCACAGCCTCTTTTTCGCTGCTGCTGCCGTCACGAGGCTTCAAAATACCCCAGACATTGACGATATCCTCAGGAAGGAACATATCCTTATCCAGGTAGATATATGACCAGTAGTTATCCGTAGTTGTGTTGCTGTAATAGGAGTAATAAGGCTGATATGAATATCCGGTCCTGGCAATAAATACGGAGCCTGATGTGGGCTTAACCCGGAAGAATGTATATGAATCATCATTTGGCACATCAAGGACGGACAAGCCATCCTTATCGGATTTAACCGATTTTCCACTGTCCGGTATAAACTCTGCTCCGGACACCGGGTTGCCTGTGAGGGAATCGTTCAGCCATGCCAGCGTTTCAGTAGCAGTTTTCATAATGTATACCGACAGGGGATTAATTTGCAGCTGGGTATAGTACTTATCTCCATCAATTTCCGCTTCAAGCAGATAATAGCCCTCCGGCAGGGATGTAGGAAGAACCAGATAATTGTTGGACCAGTAGCTTTCCATGACCTGTGCGACTATGCCTGTGAAGGAAGCGGCCTTTTGCAGCTTTGTAGGGTCGTAGCTGACTTCGTTTCTATCTGTCAAGTACCATTGATGTGAATCAGGCGTCATCTTTTTCAGTTCCTTAAGGAAAGCGTCAGCATCCGGATAACTGTACAGAACCACTGGAACCTCGCTGTCAACTATATCATCCTGAGCATATACCATAAGCGCGGGGGTGGCTTGAGGACTGAGGCTGGACAGGGAGTCGGAAAAACCAAAATATTTCTTTGTAGATCCGGCGGGTTCAGGTATGACGGTCTGAAAGCTGAAGGAATAATCCTCTGTGAGAGAATCCTGACTGCCTTTTACAGTGAGACCCTTCTTGAGTGTAACAGTATAAATTGTGTTCTTCTCAAGTTTATCCGGAACGAAAACTGCCGTCTTGTTATGCCACTCGAACCGGCCTTTGACCGAAGGAGATATTTCAAAATATTCCTCTATATTTTCTACATTTTCATGGCTGAAGGTAATCTCAACACCGGAATTGACCGGCACCTGTACCGATTGGTCACGAGGCAGCGTCCGAATGACGTTGAAGGATTTTTTTGTTTGGAAGGCCCATGATTTTTTTTCACCCGTGTCGTTGTCACTAAGTACGAAATTGTAAATGCTGTTGCTTTGTAGAGGGCTGCCGAATTCCATTCTGTATTCTTTACCGGAAACCTTTTTTAGATTGAATTCCTGTTCCGGCTCTACGCTAAGAGATGCGGCAAGCTCCTTTTCATCAGGTGCTTCACTGAATAAAAGCTTAAAGGCCGATGTGAGTCCTACGCCAAGGCTGTCCGAATCGCTCGCTGAAATTGTTATATCAGAGCTTGAGAGACTCAGCGTGCTTTGTGCAGTTGTTTCGATATCCTTATCGATTACTGCATCCTTTGTATCCTTGCCGCCAAAGGCGCCAAGCAGTGCCGCAACGCCCACAGCCGTAATAAGTATGATAGCTGTCAGTGTGATGATAAGAACAGGCTTGTTCTTAAAAAAACCAATAAGTTTATTTTTCATATTCTACCTCACATTCTATACATAGAGCCTATAGTATGATCTACCCATTTATTGTATTACTTACTCAGACGGAAATAAACAGTATTTGTTTCATGTCATTCATATTATTTTGCTGGTGTGCTAAAATATTGATATTGCGGTTGCAAAGAGGTTAACAATGGCTAAAAGCGGCTGCAAACAAGGGAAGTTCGATCGCAGGGTATTTTGAAAGGAGCAGTATGAAAGCAGTAATACATCCGCCTGAGAGAGTGCGCCATATTATGCGGATTTTGAGGGAGCAGGGCTATGAAGCCTATGTGGTAGGAGGCTGTGTAAGGGATGCGCTTCTCGGAAAGGTTCCTAAGGATTGGGATATAGCAAGCAATGCGCTACCTGATGCCGTAAAGAATCTTTTCCCAAAGACTATAGATACGGGGTTGGAGCATGGCACTGTTACAGTAGTGGTGGAGGGTGAAGCATTTGAGCTTACTACCTTTCGCATTGACGGGCAATATGATGATAACAGGCATCCCGAACAGGTTGAATTTACCGGGCGGCTGGAGGATGACCTGAGCAGGCGGGATTTCACGGTAAATGCTATGGCTTGGAGTGAAGAAAGCGGATTAATCGACCTTTTCGGCGGAAGGGCGGATCTGGCCGCACACTGTATCAGGACTGTGGGGCTTCCCGGCAAGAGGTTTCATGAGGATGCGCTTCGCATGTTAAGAGCTGTGAGATTTGCAGCCGGACTGGGTTTTGAGATAGATGAGCAGACCCTTGAGGGGCTCACTGCAAACAGCGGGCTGATTGTCAATATCAGTAGCGAGAGGATAAGGGATGAGCTCAATGGCATCCTCGCGTCAGACTATCCAATGAAATTTCAGTTTTTAAGAGACACGGGCCTGCTCAGGCTGATTATGCCGGAAGTTGATGCCTGCTTTGATACGCCGCAGAATAATCCACACCACATATACAATGTTGGTGAGCATAGCCTTCATGCTCTGGCGGCGATTGAAAAAGATAAGTGCCTCAGATGGACGATGCTGCTCCATGACGCCGGTAAGGCTGTAACGAGGACTACCGATGAGGAAGGAATTGATCATTTTTATGGCCATTCTGCCAGAAGTGTGGAAATCGCAGAAGCTGTTCTGAAGAGACTCAAATTTGACAACAGGAGCATGGAAAGGATAATACGGTTAATCAGATTTCATGACAGAGATATTATCTCGCAGCCCAAAGCGGTAGCTAGGGCTGTCAACGCAGTAGGGGACGATGTTTTTATGGATCTGCTCAAGGTAAAGCGAGCGGATATGGTTGCGCGAAATCCAACCGACCTGCAAAAGGGTATTGAATATATTGATGGGATTGAGCGTATATATACTGAACTAAAGGAGGAGCATTGCTGCTTTTCCCTGAAGGATCTTGCCATCGACGGTAACGACCTGATTGCATTAGGCTTTCAGGAGGGGAAAGAGCTTGGCAAGACGTTGAAGCTTCTTTTTGAGAAGGTTCTGGAGGATTCGGCTTTAAATGAAAAGGAGAAATTGAAGGAATTAGCTACAGGAATGCTGGATGTGAATTGAGGTAGCGCAATGCGTTATCACCTGGGATTATGACCTGTTGACAATTATAAGCTTCATGGTAAAATTATAGAGAGAATTTCTTAAGTCTGTAGGAAAGGGATTGATATGGGTATGGGAGATTTGTTAAAGGGCAGAAACATTATAATAATGGGTGTAAGGAACAAATGGAGCATTGCCTGGGGAATAGCGGAAGCGGTACATAAGCAGGGAGCATCCTTAGTATTCACCTACCAGGGTGATCGCGAGAAGGCTGATGTGGATAAGCTTGCAGCAGAGCTGGGTGGCGTTGACGTATATCAGCTGGATGTTGCATCGGACAGTGATATAGATTCATTTTTCGATATAGTGAAGGAGAAATACGGAGTTATTCACGGCCTTGTCCATGCAATTGCATTTGCGAAAAGAGAAGATTTACAGGATAGCTTTTTAAATACCTCCAGAGATGGCTTTGCCCTTGCACTGGACATTAGTGCATATTCTCTTGTGGCGGTGAGCAGGCGAGCCAGTGAGTTGATGACAGAGGGCGGCAGCATAGTGACGCTAACATATATGGGTTCGGAAAAGGTATTCCGGGGTTATAATGTAATGGGGGTTGCCAAGGCGGCTCTTGAGGCCAGCGTAAGGTACCTTGCAAATGATTTGGGACCGGCCGGAATACGGATTAATGCCATATCTGCGGGCTCTGTCAAAACATTATCCGCAAGAGGCGTGAAGAACTTTGGAAGCATACTGGAGGCTACCCGTGAAAGGGCTCCCTTAAGAAGAACTGTCGAACTGCAGGAGTTGGGGGACACGGCGGTATTTTTGCTGAGCACAATGTCCGGCGGAACCACCGGAGAGATTATCCATGTGGACTGCGGCATGAACATTTTGGGGATATAAAGCTGCCAGGCTTTCTTTTCTATATTCTGCTAAATGGTTTTATGATAAATGTTTAGTTGACATAGAACCTTTATAAATTTACCCATTAAGCTTACTGAAAACTCTGCCGAAGGCTTCCAGCGCGTAATCGAGCTGTTCCTTTGTGTGTGTTGCTGTGTAGCTGGTTCTGATCCTGCATTGCCCGGGTTTCACAGCAGGGGAAACAACCGGGTTGACGTATACGCCCTCTTCTCGAAGCAATTTAGTGATAACGAGGGTAGGTTCATTTTCATATGTCATAACCGGTACAATCGGCGTTATATCACTGTTAGCTTCATAAATAGGAATACCCATATTTCTAAAGCTCTGTCTCATATATTTGGAAATATCTTTGAGCTTCTGAATCCTCTCCGGTTCGGCCTTAATGATCTCTAATGCCTCAATAGCTGCAGCCGCATTAGATGGGGGAATCGAAGCTGAGAATATAAATGGCCTTGAATTATGCTTTATATAGT
>CAZQCL010000002.1:0-37504 GCA_964592435.1 uncultured Oscillospiraceae bacterium | reverse complement strand
TCCATATTTTCGGTATTCGTTATCGTATTTGTATCTTCAAATATGATTTCCTGTCTAACCATCCCATACTTTTCTGCCTGTGAAATAATCTGCTCCTCGGTCAGGTTTTTCATCGGATCTCTACCTGCAAGATAAATCATACTGGCAACGGAAGTTATGATGATACCGATTCCTATTCCAAGAAAAACGCTTTTTAAATGGAATTGATTCATTTCACACTATACCTCATTTCTTAAGACCGATAATCAATTCTACTTCTCCCTTTCCCATGTCCAGCTCCCTTGCTATATCGAGGCTTTTCATTCCTTCCTTGCTAAACCTGAGCACCTGCGCATGCTTTTTCCTTAGCGGGATTACCTTTTCCCTTTTAGCTGTAGCATTTGAATTATTATGCATGTCTGCAGCCCTGGTATAAGCTGATGTGACTGTATCTGCACTATTTACGACAACTGCTAATCTAGTATTATCCCGAACATCATCAATAACCTCATCAATAACAGAAGCGTTAACAGCGTCACCTGAAATATTAGAATCTGCATAGATGCTTTGAGCCTCTTGTTTCAATTTGTTGACTTTCTCTGTTGCATCTTTAAGATTCCTGGTCAATTCCTCATTCTTTAAATCCATCTGATTTACAACATAATCAGAATAATTGTTCAACTCATCAATCATAAGCTCCGCATCACTTATAATCTCAGTAAGCTCCTGTTTTTTATCATCGAAATTTTTGGTGAAATTGAATACCTTTTTCTTATCGAGAAAAACGCAAATAAGAGAAGCTATTACAAGAATTATTCCCAGGAAAATAAAGCTGACATAAAAACCGTTCATCCCTTCACCTCTTACCGGCTGCCACTGTGATCATATCTGATATATGCTCATCCATCAGGCACCCTATTTTATCCTTAGTTGGACATTGCGATGTGTAATATTTAAATCTTAATATCTATTGTACTAGTACTAATCTCATTATTCAACCTGTTTTTCTCTTTTTCTTCCTTATCTTCATTAACATGGCCATCTCTTTCTTGTTTCCTTTCCCCTTGCTGTCCTTCCTTCTGCTTTTCTGTAATCCGAGCATGCTCTGCTTGCGATTGTGAATATACCTGTTTTAAGGATTCGGCCGCTTTACGCTGTGTAGCTGATGCCTGCTGCTGCTGTAAGCCTTGATTTCTTTGCATGGAATCACTTGCCGCTTTAGCAGCGTCCAGCGTCCTCGGCACCATTATCTGAAAATCTATCGGCTTAATGGACAAGCATATCACTCCCTTGAACTGTGCTACCCATTGCGTTGAACAACCTTTCATTATTACTCAGGGCATTTGCGATTTAACATGTTTTCAGCTCCGCAGTTAAACTATATTAAGGTAACATCGCAAAAGCCTTTACTTATCAATAGGTCCTACTCTGATATCGGCTCCGTCTCTGTACAATGTGCAATACTGAAGATTTTCCTTTACATACATCATGCAAGAACCTATTGCTACTTTTGTCCCGGGATATATAAAATTATAGGATCTAACTTTTCCATATGCATCCTTTTGCAGCTTTGATTCGAGCTTCTCAAACTCTTCATTTAGTTCAATAAGTCTATTTGACAGGAATATCTTGGTTCTGACGCTCTTAGCAAGCATTTCCTGTTTATCGGGGGTAAGCGTCCCTGATATTTCAAGCTTCTTTAAAATATTAATTGCTTGCTCAGCTTTTCTTAAATCAGACTCAAAGGAAATAATGTTTCCCTTTATTGACTTATATCTCTCCCTAACTGTAGGATCCACACCTACTTCAATATCCGTTATTGTATACAGATGGGACCCAATCACCTTTGCTGTAATTTCATTACCCACCTTACATGTTCCGCCAACCAATAGACCCTTTCTACCGGAAAGCTCAAGCTTATTCCCGCATTTAATATTACTGTGCATAATCGCTTCTGCTTTTATATTATTTTTTGCCTCAACATTGCTGTTTTCAATATATCGTGAAACGATGTCACCACCGCTGATAAGCACCCCTTTACCCATTCCCTGCATACCTCTTCTGAGGATTATGTCTCCACCAGCCTTAATAATTGCGCCTTCTACCACACCCATGACCTCTACATTGCCACCTGCTTCCACAACGAAGCCTGAAAGGACATTCCCTCTGATAGACACATTTCCGATAAAGGATATGTTGCCGGTTGAGTTATCAACGTCGGCAGGAACCTCATGTGTTGCAAAAACACTGACCTTCCCTTCTGCATAATTGATTTGTCCAGACAAATTAGCCAGAAGCTGCGTTCCGTCCTCAGACGCAACAACATTACGGCCTTTTGGCAGTACTGCAGGCTTCCCGTCCATAGCCTGTATATCCGTCCCGATAACAGTCTTACCTGGGATTCCCCTAACAGGCGGGATAAGTGTACAAAGTATCTGCCCCTCTTCTGCGCTCTGTATCAGATTTAATTCCCTAAAGTCGACCCTGCCATCTTCCAGGATTGTCGGCTTAGTTTCCCTTTTCCTATCAAAGTGAAACTCCACATATCCGTTCTTACCGCTTTCAGGAGGCTTGCCCTCTGCGACACAAATCATTTCAGAATAAATCGGGTACTTTATTATGGACTCCAGGTTAGCCTTATTAATACCATAAATAATGCCATTCTTATTTAAAACATCAATAACTTCCTCAAAGGTCATCATTCTGCCATTTTCGGGCGGAGTAAAAGATACGTATCCCCTCATCTTGTCAGGAGATACCATTGTAGATGCGACAGCATTCATTACAACTTCTTCCTGCGGTTCTGCTATTCTGACAGGCACCTTATCCGCTTTCCTTACGGCTAACTCAACGATTTCTCTGCTAAAACTCCTAATCTTTTTCCTGGCAAGACGATCTATGACAGACTCTAATTCTACACGTTTACCCCCGCCTACAGGCGGATATACGCAAATAAATACACCATCATTTTGAAATAGTAACTGATAAAATCCATCATTAACATTAACATCAGTAGCATCGTTAAAGCTCATAATCTCAGCAACTCCTATTATTGATAGTTAAAGTACGATTATTCATCAAGTAAAGATTTTTGTCTTGCTAATTTACCTCTAAGCCTCATAATTGCTTTTGTGTGAATTTGTGATATTCTGGACTCTGACACTTTCATTATTGCACTTATTTCCTTAAGTGTCAATTCTTCATAATAGTACAAGCTGAGAACCATTTTTTCTTTTTCCGGGAGCTTATCAATAGCATCTCCCAAGATCTCTTTTATTTCTGTCAATTCGGCTTCATGCTCCGGCCTGTACGATTGATTCGAATTTGGTGCATCCATGCCTATTTCATAATTCTGCTCAAGGAATTCTTCAAGAGAAACCATCGATGTTACATTGACTCTATTTAGAAGCTTATAAAAATCATCCAGTGATATTTTTAATTTATTTGCAATATCAATATCTTCAGCCGAGTGGCCCAATTCGTTTTCAACTTCTCTATATGCCCTTTCAAGCTCTTTATTTTTTTGCCGTAAAGACCTGGGCACCCAGTCCATTTCGCGTATACTATCTATTATTGAGCCCCTTATTCTCAAAGAGGCATACGTTTCGAATTTAACACCCTTATCCAGGTCATATTTATCAATAGCATCAATAAGTCCGAACACGCCGAAGCTTACCAGATCGTCGTATTCAATATTTGAGCCAAAATAGATATTCATTCGTCCGGCAATAAACTTGATAAGATGTGCATACTCAAGTATCAGAGTTTCCCTTATCTGCGGATCTCCATTCTCTCGGTACTGCTTCCATAATACTTTCTGTTTGTTGCTATTAGTCACGTGAATTTCCCCCGTAAATTTTTACTACTCATTTATCTTAGTTCTGATAGCCCTGCCCACTGTCAAAGGCTCAAAGTCATCCTCCGTACCATCGGCTGTCAAATCGACCTTATAACCCATACCCTCCTGTTTACCCCTTTGGTTGAGTCTTTCATTAATTGCTGCTACTCTTTCCTCCTCCTCCAGCCGCTTTTTTCGTATTCTCTCCTCCCTTTGTCGTTCGAGCTGCCTTATCTTAACTTCCTTTTTTATAGATCGGATAGTATGTCTAATATATACGCCCAGTATGTAAAAGATAAGCATCATAAGAGCCATTCGCAAATAAATTGTCTGATCAACGACACCGACTGAATAACTCACCATGCCGGTAACTATCGCAGCAAAACAGCCTAATATAAACGGCAGCTTGCGAATATATCCCATTTTTAAATCACCTCTGTACCGTGCCCTATTGTCTTAATTATTAGCTTACCGCTGTCAGAATGTATTTCTATCGTTCTCCCGTAATTTCCACCCGTATCTTCAGCAATGACCGGAATGCCAAGTGATTTAAGCACTTCCTTTGTTGCCGTTATGTTTCTGGCCCCAATCCTAAGCATTTCAGAAGTATCATTAAACGAGAACATCTGAGCCCCTCCTGCAAGCTTAGCCACAATATGCGATTTGACAGCGCCAAGACTAATCATATCCTCAATTAACTTATAGGTGGCAGTATCTGCAAACTTGGCAATATTCGACTTGTTTCTGGCCTGCTGGCTCGAGGGTAGCATAACATGTGCAAGTCCTGCTACCTTTCGTCCGGAATCGTAAAGGGCTATACCTACACATGAACCCAGCCCAAGGGTGGTTATAATGCATGGATGCCTGGAAGAACGCAAATCAGCCATACCGACCTTAATTATATTATCCATTCGTTAACTGACTCCTAATGCTTTCATTAATACATCATAAGTGTCATAATCCGGCACAAGAAAGAAATCACCAACCACCTTTTCATTACCTTCTGCGAACTGGGTTTCGATATATAACACCGTATCTCCAACCTTACCAAATTCAATTGCAGGTACGCTTAAAATAGCACCTGCCATATCTATCGCTAAATCCGGAACAGAAGAAACTGTTCTGAGATTTGTCAGTCCCGATAGTGCTGATAAATAAGAACCGGTAAGAATATTCCCGATTTCCTTTAGCGCTGAAATATCCATTTCGGAAAATTCACGCTCATCACCAATGGGTGTGCCCATAAGCATGTTTATAAGCGTTGAGGCTGCACGCTTTTGTAGAATGAACATAATATATCCGGCCAGGTCTCCTGACACCTTAAACAATATACCCACTACAGGCAGCTCAGCTCCGCCAAGCGTTTCGCTTACTTCGTTGAACTTAAAAATCTTAACAACGGGAACATCCATGTCAACCTTTCTATTTAAAAGCTTAGCTAAAGCTGTTACAGCATTTCCTGCGCCAATGTTTCCTATTTCTCTCAGCACATCCAAATGTAGATTGCTTAAATCATCAATTCCGGTTACCATATCATCATCTCCCCCCGCTAAACAAAAGAATCCTCTTATAGTTGGCTGGTATTATCCTCAAGCGAAATAAGCTTCTCAAGGTTTAACAATGTTACGATCTTACCTTCTGTTTTGCCAACACCTGAAATATAATCCAATGAAAAATCACCCGCGATATTTGTTATGCTTTCTGTGGATTCATCATCCAGTTCGATAACCTCCGCTACTGAATCTACGATTAATCCGGCCGATATTTCGCCCATACCTACGATTATAATCCTGGTTTCCTCGCTATAAATATCCTCCGTAAGACCAAATTTCAGCCGGAGGCTGATTACCGGAATAATCTCGCCTCGCAGGTTAATTACACCCTTGATGAAAACCGGTAATTTGGGCACCCTCGCAATTTCCATGTCTTTTTCTATAATCGTGGTTATTCTCCGAATATCTACTCCATACTCTTCATCACCAATCTTAAAAACAAGATATTTCTTAGCCTCCGCTCGAATATTATCTGCCATAATTAACCTCCTCAAAATATCATCAATCAAACATCGTCAATGTATTTACATTGCTAATGCATTGGCATCGAGAATCAACGCAACATTTCCATCGCCGAGTATGGTCGCGCTTGTAATGATTTTAATGCCTGATAGGAATTTACCTAATGATTTTTGGACTATCTCCTGCTGGCCGATAATCTCATCTACCATAAATCCAGTTAACCTTTCACCCTTTTTCACAATAACTAGGATCATGGTCTTTTGCTCTTCAGCATCATCTTTTGGCACTTCAAGCACCTTATCCAGCCTGATGATTGGAACGACCGAATCTCTATACATGACTACTTCCTGCTTCTGAACAAGCTTTATATCGTTAGAAGTGATATTTATTATCTTGTGAATCGTGCTCAACTGTATTGCATACTTTTCTTCACCCACCATAACGAGCAGTGCTTGTATTATAGCAAGGGTAAGGGGGAGTCGAATGAAGAACCTGCTGCCTTTTCCAAGCTCGGTCTCCACCTCAATAGAACCGCCCAGGGTTTCAATTTTAGTTTTTACAACATCAAGACCTACTCCTCTGCCTGATAGGTCTGTCACGTGATCCGCTGTGCTGAAGCTTGGTTTGAAAAGATAATCAATAATATCTTTCTTAGTAAGGGTAGCAGCTATATCATTATTTATAAGGCCCCGCTCTATTGCCATATTTTTCACTTTTTCTGCATTGATCCCCTGCCCGTCATCACCAACTTCAATGACAACATTATTACCGTCCTGGTAAGCTTTTAGCTGAATTGTACCAGCCTTAGGCTTTCCAAGCTTCTTTCTTTGTTCTATGGATTCAATACCATGATCGCAGGAGTTTCTTAATAAGTGAATGAGCGGATCCCCAATCTCATCAATCACTGTCCTATCCAATTCTGTTTCTTCACCCGACATCTTAAGTTCAACTTCCTTGCCAAGATCCTTAGCTATATCTCTTATCATTCTCGGGAAACGGTTGAAGACAGTTTCAACAGGAACCATTCTTACCTTCATTACCGCATCATGCAAATTAGTAGTAATCCTCTCCAGGTACTCGATAGCCTCTACATAATCAGGTGTCCTTTTAATACCTTCTAAACCTTCCAGCCTCGTTTTCTGAATGATCAGCTCACTAACAAGGTTTAAAAGAACATCCAGCCTATCAATATCAACTCTGACCGTTTTGCCTGTCTTTGTTTTCTTTGCCGTTGAATCAATTTTATGTTTACTCAGATCCTCCTCACCGGGCACAGCTTTCGCCTCATACTCTTCCGATTCTTCCACCGCTAACTGCTTAGCCATAGGGTTTTTAGCCTTGATTAGCTTTATAATAACATCATCGATTTCAGAAATGGTGTTTATATCCTTCCGAATTATAGCCTCATCCTCTTTCGATAAAACAATCACAGTAAATTCGAAATCAAACTTTTCGTCCTCAATATCCTGTACTTTGGGTTCGGATTTGATGATTTCAGAGTGTCTTTCAAGAGTCTTGAATACGATAAACGCTCTCGCAGATTTTAATACACAGCCTTTGTCGAGCTTGATAGTAATCTGATATGCATTATTGTCCATGCCGGCGGCTTTTTCAATAATATCAATATCATACTGATTCAGTTCAAGATCAGCAGTGCTCTCTATCATACCTTTATTACCTGCCTCGCCGGCAGCGTTCGTTGGTGATGCTGGAGCTGCAGCAGCTATTGCCTTAGCATCAGATAAAAGACTATCCCTGTGCTTAATAATCTGTGCAAGCTCTTCGATAATCGGATAATTGTCTTCAGTGCCCTCCGCACCTGTTTCAACAATTGCGACCGTATATTCGTCAAGGGCATCCAGACATTTAAACAGCAAATCTATAAGACTGGGACTTGTCTTGACCTCGTTGTTTCTCAGCGATTGCAAAACATCCTCCATGTCATGGGTTAATCTGGCCATCCGCGTAAAACCCATTGTTCCTGACATGCCTTTTAATGTGTGAGCTACTCTGAAAATTTCATTGAGCATCAAGGTATCTTCAGGATCCTTTTCCATTTGCAGCAAGCATTGATTCAAGCTCTGCAAGTGTTCCCTAGTTTCCTCGATAAAAATTTCTAAATACTGACTCATGTCCATATTCGATCCACCCCCGTATATTTGACCAGCACCTCTGCAATCCCCTTAAGAGGAACTATTGCATCTACAACCCCTGTTCCAACTGCTGATTTAGGCATACCATATACAACACACGACTCTTCATCCTGTACAATGATAGTACCGTTATTTGATTTTTTTATGTTAACGACACCTTCCTTGCCGTCGTTACCCATTCCGGTCATTACAACGCCGATAACATTAGGGAACTGAATTCGTGCTATTGAATTCATCATTACATTGACAGAAGGCCTATGCGCTCGGACCGGAGGTTCTTTTGTCAACATTATTTTCAACTTCTCATCCGACGCTCTATTTACTTCCATATGAAAGTCACCGGGTGCTATGTAAGCATAACCCGCTTGTATAACCTCACCATGCTCAGCCTCCTTAACTTCAAGAGAGCTAATGCTATTTAGTCTTTCGGCCAATGACTTTGTAAACCTGGGCGGCATATGCTGTACAATAAGCAATGCAGCCGGAATATCCCTTGGTATAAACGGTACAACCTCCTGCAGCGCTCTGGGGCCCCCGGTAGAGGTTCCAATAGCTATCAGCGTTTCAAGCTTGCTTTCCTTTCGGCCTTTATACTCAATATGTCCTACCGGAACGGCCGGTTCAGCTTGACTCGCTTTATGCTTTCTCTTTCCGATTCTCTTTGCAACTTTTATAGTTTCAATAATTTCTTTCTTTTTCTCTTCGCCGGATATATCAAATAATCCCTCAGGCTTTGTAATAAAATCAATTGCGCCTGCTTCAAGGGCTTTAATCGTTGCCTGTGTTCCTTCTCTTGTCAACCCGCTCAACATAATAACCGGAATAGTGGAAAATTTTTGGAGCTCCTTCAGACAACTCAGACCACCCATAGATGGCATTTCCACATCCAAAGTAATAACATCCGGCTTAGTGTCCCTGGCAAATTCTAAAGCTTCAAGGCCGTTTTTAGCCGTCCCAATCACCTTAATCTCTCCGGTGCTTTCCAATATATCAGTCAGCATTCTTCGCATAAAAGCCGAATCATCTACCACCAAAACTTCTATAGGCTTTGCCATTTTGATAACCCAATCCTTTTCTGAATGATTAACGCTTCTAATAGTAAATACATACAGCTAATACTCAGATCTTACCTACAACATATACAGGATAATTATAGCATTAAACCATTGTACTGCAAATTATGCCTTTTTAAGCCTTCATAAAGCTAACCAGTTTGTGCATAAAGCCACGTATACCCGAACCTTGCGGCACATTACCCATTCCGTCTTTATGTGTAAGCTTAGCAGAAATATCTCTTATATTTCTTGCAGCCACACTCTTAGGATAGGTTATCGAAAAAGGCTTCTGTCGCTTGACTGCCTTTGCTACAGCCTCATCCTGCATTATATAGCCTGTGGGTTCAACTATTACGCCCAGGAACTTCTCTGCCACCAGTTCAAGCTTATTCAAAACATCATCGGCTTCGTTGACACTATCTACCCTGTTTACTACCAATCTGATTTTTTTTGATTTATCCCTGTTTGAAACAGTTTTCATCAAAGCGTATGCATCAGTTATTGATGTGGGCTCCGGAGTTGTTATCAACAGAACTTCATCGGCGGCCATGATAAAGCTAATGATATTCTCCGACAATCCTGCGCCGGTATCTACAATGATAATATCTGCAAGCTTATCCAATAGAGCCATGCTTTCAATAAACTTCAAAATTTGCTGCCTGTCCAGTTTTATCAGTTCCTCTACGCCTGAACCACCGGAAATGAACTTTGTATTCATTGGCCCGTCCGAAATAATCTCCAGTATGCTTTTTTCATTTTTTATCACATTCAGCAAAGTATATTTCGGAACAATGCCAAAAAGCACATCAATATTTGCAAGTCCAAAATCAGCATCAAGTATAACTACTCTATAACCCTGTTCGCTTAGTGCGATGGCAAGATTTATAGTAACATTTGTTTTGCCGACTCCACCCTTCCCACTGGTAACGGTTATGACCCTGGCTGTCCGCTTTATTTGCGGTAATGTTATAGGGGTCCGGTTGATTGACTGTTTCAATTTAAGATTATCAATTGCCTGTCTCAATTTTTCAGCCTGGTCCATCATCTAATTAATGCTCCCTATAAGATTCTTAGTAATCTTGTCAATGTTCACTATTTCAATATCATCCGGCACACTTTGCCCTGTAGTAATATATGAAAGGCATTTTCCGGTCAAATACCGGACATTTAGGATGATACCGCAGGTGGAGGCCTCATCCAGCTTTGTAAAGATAAGCTTATAATCAGGTAAGAAGCTATAGCTTTTTAATATCTCCCTATAGCTCCTGCTGCTTGTGGTTGAACTGAGAAGCAAATATATCTCATCAGCCCCCGATGCTGTAACAAATGCCTTAAGCTCCTCAAACTGCGCCTTGTTCTTGTGACTCCTGCCGGCTGTATCTATCAAAACCAGATCCTTGTCCTGGTTTTGCTTTACAGCTTCACTGAGCTCCGCCGCCGTATATGCCACAGAAACGGGAATATCAAGTATTTCAGCATATGTTTTCAGCTGTTCAACAGCAGCTATTCTGTATGTGTCTGCTGTTATTAATCCAATAGACTTCTTCTGGCTCAGCAGATAATTTGCAGCAATTTTTGCAAGGGTCGTTGTCTTGCCAACACCTGTTGGCCCCACAAATATAGCAACCTTGGACTTGCCGGCCTCTCCTGATCCAATTGCTTCCGGCTTTCCAAGCAGCCCGGAAATCACAGCTGAGAGCTGTACTGCTACATCATCGAACCCGACATGTGAAGGTATCCTGCTTGATACCGTATCCATGATCCTTCTAGCAATATCCTGCTCAACCTCATTTTTAACTAGATTGTTATAAAATACATCTACTATACCTGAACTACGTTGTGTTTGAACAGGATTAACCTGATGCCTTACCTGTTTGCCATCGGTTGCCGTCTGTTGGAACAGTTTACCAAGCAAGTTTTCTATATTTATTATTTTATTCTCCAGATTTGCTATTTTTTCCTCTTTTTCGTCAACATTTTTTTCCGGTTGGGTTATTTCTTGGTTGACAGGCTTTTCTTCCGTTTTGGCTGCCTCAGTTTTCGCTCCGCCGTATTCATCAATAGCTGCCAGCACCTCGACCATCGGTTTTGAAAACAGGCCGACTAAGCCCTTCCTCTTAACCTTCCTTGTGTTTAAAATAAGAGCCTCGTTTCCCAAATCCATCTTGACTTTCAATATGGCTTCCTGCGTGTTTTTGGCAATATAGCGCCTAATCTTCATATTACCCTCTTTTTTATATGTATTGTTTTATGTAGTAATTACTTCTATCATAATACCATAATCAGGCGTTTTATGTCACTTTTTATACAAGACTTCTGCCCTATACCGTTACGACACCTACGGACTGTATCTCAAGATCAGGATCCAGCTCGTTATAGGATAGAACAACAAGCCCCGGGATGGACTGATCAGCCAGCTTCTTAAAATAAATCCTTACCAGGGGAGACGACAGTACAATCGGCTGTTGGCCAAGCTGCACCAGCTTTTGCACTTGTTTTGAGAGGCTTCCCAGTATCGTATTAGTCACGTTCGGTTCCAGTGTAAGGTAAGAGCCTGTTTCTGTCCTCTGTAGAGAATCCATAATCACCTGTTCCAGCTTAGGATCCAGTGTAATAACGCTGGACTTCTGATCGGTAAAAAACCTCTTGGATATAGCTCTACCAAGAGCCTGGCGTACATATTCCGTCAGCATATCGGAATCATGTGTTATAGGAGCATAGTCTGCCAGGGTTTCAAGTATCGTCACCATATCCCTTATGGATACACCCTCCTTTAACAGGTTTGCCAGAACCTTCTGCACTTCTCCCACTGTCATGACTTTTGGGATCAGTTCATCCACAACAACGGGGTAATTCTGTCTGGTGTTGTCTAAAAGCGTCTGAACTTCCTGTCTTCCCGTAAGCTCATGTGCATGTCCTTTAATAATTTCCGTCAGGTGGGTGGCTATAATGGATGGCGAATCTACGACCGTATACCCCAGCATTTCGGCTCGGTCTCTTTGCGCCTCGGTTATCCAGATAGCAGGCATTCCAAAGGCAGGCTCGGTGGTCTTAATTCCATCAATTTCCTCTTCGACCACACCCGGGTTCATTGCCATGTAATTATCCAGCACCAGCTCCCCACGGGCTACATCAACACCCTTAATTTTTATCTGGTACTCATTTGGCGCCAGTTGTATATTATCCCTGAGTCTTATTATAGGTACGATCATCCCAAGCTCGAGGGCCAGCTGTCTTCTAATCATCACGACTCTGTCCAGCAAATCCCCACCCTGGTTAACATCTGCCAATGGTATTACGCCGTAGCCGAATTCCAGCTCGATGGGATCAATCTGAAGAAGTGAGACGACATTTTCAGGTTTGCGTATTTCTTCAACTTCGCTTTCTTCTACAATAACCTCCTGCTTTTTTTGATCCGCCGTCTGTTGCTTTGATATGGTATAGCCCATGAAGGCCAAAATAGCAGCAAGCAACAAAAACGGTAGTGTCGGAAGGAATATAGCAAGAATCAGAGACATTCCTGCGGCCAAATACAGCACCTTGGGATTTCCGAAGAGCTGATCTATAAAATCCATGCTCATATCAGAATCGGACGCTGCTCTTGTAACAATAAAGCTTGTCGCAGTAGATATCATAAGAGCAGGGATCTGAGTGGCAAGCCCACATCCAATGGTCAGGATAGCATAAGACGTAAGGGCTTCCCCAAAGCTCTCACCTCTTAAAACCATGCCCATGATGAGTCCTCCGATAATGTTAACAAGCGTAATGATAATACCCATGATAGCATCGCTTTTAACGAATTTACTTGCGCCGTCCATTGAGCCATAGAAGTCTGCCTCTCTTTGAACCTTCTGTCTTCTGGCCTTCGCTTCAGCTTCATTAATCAGTCCGGAATTCAGATCCGCATCAATTGCCATCTGTTTACCGGGCATTGCATCTAAAGTGAATCTGGCTGCAACTTCTGCAACCCTTTCAGCTCCTCTGGTGATAACCAGGAAGTTGGCGAGGGTAATCAGTATAAAAATAATAAATCCCACAACCAAATTGCTTCCCGCGACAAAGGTTCCGAAGCCTTCAATGACACTTCCGGCTGCTCCTTGGCCAATAATCATTCTGGAGGAACTGACACTAAGTGCCAGCCTAAACAATGTAGTAATAACCGATAGTGATGGAAATATGGAGAGCTGCAGCGGCTCCTTCATATATACGGTATTGAGTAAAATGATAATTGAAACCATGATATTGATTGACAAAAGAATATCAATAATAGATCCCGGCAAGGGAACAATGAATGCCAGAACAACAGCGATAATAATGATTGGAACCGATATCTCTCTTGCTCTCAAATCCTGTCAACCTCCCCTCCTCAATATTTATCCCGCTTTTGACTTGTCCTTCAGGCTGTACACAAATGCAAGAACCTCAGCCACCGCCTGATACAAATGCTGGGGAATCTCCTGCCCTATTTCCACTGTATCATAAATCGCTCTTGCCAGCGGTTTGTTTTCAACAATTTCCACCTTTGCTTCCTTTGCTATTTCCTTTATTCTTACCGCAATGTAATCTTGACCCTTTGCCAGTAACACAGGCGCGGAAGATTCATCGGCCTCGTATTTTAAGGCACAAGCAAAATGGGTTGGATTTGTTATTATTACGTCAGCCTTCGGTACCTCCTGCATCATCCTGCGCATGGACATCTGTCTTTGCTTCTGCCTTATCTTGCCTTTAATTTCGGGATTGCCCTCAACTTGTTTATATTCTTCCTTTACTTCCTGCTTGGTCATTCTCATTTCTTTCTCATATTCCCACCACTGATAACCAAAATCAAATATGCCCAATACAATCAGAACAACACAGATGCGTATTGCAAGATCTATAGATATTGTGGCAATAAATGAAGCAATCTGGGTCAGCTCCATATCCATAAGACCCATGACAGCGTGTGTCTTGCTGTTCAAGTATGTATATGTCACGTAGGCAACCGCAATCACCTTTAAAACCGATTTCAAAAGATTTACAAGGCCCTGCATTGAAAAAATTCTTTTTAAGCCATTAATAGGATTGATTCTACTGAATTGGGGCTTTAGTGTTTCCAGTGTAAATAAAAAGCCTACCTGAGCATAGCTTATAATCATACCCGATAGCAAGGCGATTATCAGAGTCGGTCCGACACACTTGAAAAGCACTATGACTCCATCTATAAAAACACGGGCTAATACATCCGGCATATATAAATCTTCAATCTGGAGACATTCGGTAAAAACCTTTGTTGCAAACTCACTAAGCTGAATGTAAATAGTTTTACTAAAGACCTTCAGCCCAATAAAAATAAAAAGCAAAACCAATGCAGAAGAAATTTCTCTGCTTTGGAAAACCTGACCCTTTCTTCTTGCCTCGCGACGTTTTTTAGGAGTCGCCTTTTCAGTTTTCTCTCCTCCACCAGCTCCTGATGAAGCAAAAAGCTGGAGGTTCATCTTTTGAATCATTTCAGACCAAGCTCCTTAATAAAATCCAGCGTACTGGTATTCATCAGCTTAAATACCGATTCCATTACACTTATGTAAAGCGGTATGGTAATAATCAATATTACCATGCCAACGATTATTTTCAATGGCATACCAACCACAAAGATGTTTATCTGTGGAACCATCTTCGATATAGTACCCAGGGCTATATCAGTAACTAAGATAGCAGCAACAATCGGTGCTGCTATCTTAAACCCTGTAGCTAACACCGTAGTAAAAAGCCCCGAAATTCCGTCCACAATTTCCTCATTAAGCACCGCAGCGCCCAGTGGCAGCGACTGAAAGCTGTCAAACAATGTTTGTATCAACATGTGATGACCATTTATCGTAAGGAACATCAGCATGCTAATAATAAAATACAAATTAGAAGTCACAGGCACCTGAATATTGCTGATTGGATCCATTACGTTTGCAATAGCAAACCCTATTTGCCTGTCAATAATCTCACCTGCGATATAAATTGCCGTGCATGCCAGATATGCAACAAAGCCTATGGACAAGCCCACAAGGAACTCTTTTATAATCAATAGTGCATACCCGGGAATACTGTTGCCGTATTGAGCGTTTTGTACCACCGTTGTATTGACAAGGATCAATGCACTAAAAAACGAAAAACCGATTTTAAAATATGCCGGAATGTTTCTTCTTCCAAATATCGGAGCCACTACAAACAGACCGGTCATCCTCACAAATACAAGCAGAAATATGTCAATTCCGTTTATAATGATTCCCGCCGGTATCTGCACCCCATAATCCTCCTTTTATGCGGGACATTCCTTATAATGGTATCTGAAGGAGTGTCCCTCTACCTTATTAGCTGCAAAATACTATCATACAAAGCGTTTGTATACTCCGTAAGTGTTCTGAGCATCCATGAGCCAAATACAGCCAATGCCAAAATAACAGATACAATTTTCGGTATAAAGGACAATGTCTGTTCCTGTATCTGTGTTGTCGCCTGAAATATACTCACCGCAAGTCCTATAATAAGACTAATCCCCAGTAAAGGGGCCGACACGGATAAAACTGTAAGCAACGCGTTCTGTGCAATACTTATAATAGTTTCCTCAGTCACAATAAACCCTCCTTATGGGACTTACCCTATCTATGTAATAAATGAAGAAACCAGTGTTCTGGAAATTAAATGCCATCCGTCTACCATGATAAACAACAAAACCTTAAACGGAAGAGATATCAAAATAGGCGGAAGCATCATCATGCCCATAGCCATCAGTGTACTTGCAACAACCATATCTATTATCAAAAATGGAATATAGATTAGAAACCCTATCTTGAATGCAATTGTCAGCTCATTTATAATAAATGCCGGAATGACGACACTCATAGGTAAATCCATCGCCGCAACGGGAGTTTCAATTTTTGCAAGATTAGTGAAAAAGGCCAAATCCTTTTCGTTATCACCGAACTGCTTAATCATAAAGCCCTTAATGACTCTGGACGACTCATCCAGCGCTTCCTCTATTGCAATTTCTTCGGCAATATAGGGATCATAAGCCTCTGCCCTGATATCGCCTATCACCGGCGTCATAATAAAAAAAGTCAAAAACAAAGCGAGCCCAATCAATACTTGATTTGGCGGCATTTGCTGTGTACCCAGTGCATTCCTGAGAAATGAAAGTACAATTATTATTCTGGTAAAGGAGGTCAACATGATAATTATGGAGGGTGCTAATGTAAGTATAGTCAGAATCAGAAGAATCTGAATGCTTGACGAAACCTCCTGGGGCGAATTCGCCGGTTCTACGCTGAAGCCGAATTTAAAAGGAAATGCCGGTTCAGCATACGCATTTGAGCTATAAAAAATGATGATAAGAATAACAATTACTGCCTGTAAACCCCTTAGCTTATTTTTCATTTGTAATGTCATCCCCGTTTTCTTTGTCCTTGTTCGTGTTTAGAACATTCTTAAGCCTACTGAGATTCGATTTAAAATCGCGCTTATCATCTATATCCTGGGGAATATTATCCTCTTTACTCATTTTGTTCTTTGCTTTATTTGATCGATACATATCGGTATACTTCTCGAATAAGGTCTTAAACTCAAAAGGATTCCCTTTGCTAACCGGGATAACTTCCTGCTCAATGGATTCCTCCAAATCCACCTTTGACAAGAATTCAACCGACTTGGAGGTCGATGCAATAAGCAGATAATCCTTTCCGGCTTTAACCAGATGTAAGCGTTTATCTGCGCCGAGCATCACAGTCTCAACAACATTGATATTTTTACTTTTCATTGCATTGCTTTGTCTGCGGGCGACATACTTAGTCGTAACATATGCAAGAAAAAGCAATGCGCAAAAGCCAATCAGGTATAGCGTGGCTTTCAATACTGATTCCATTTTTTTACCCCGTTTTCAAACCGGAAATATTAGCCCAATACCTTCTTAACAGCCTCTACAACTCTCTCCGGCTGGAATGGTTTGACAATAAAATCTCGTGCGCCTGCCTGTATCGACTCAATAACCATGGCCTGCTGTCCCATAGCTGAGCACATAATAACCTGGGAATCTGAATTGATTTTCCGGATTTCTTTTACTGCTTGTATTCCATCCACCTCCGGCATCGTAATATCCATTATTACAAGATCCGGTAGCAATTCCTTATACTTTTCAATTGCTCGGCCACCATGTTCAGCCTCACCTACTACATCGTAGCCATTTTTTGATAATATGTCCTTTATCATCATTCTCATAAAAGCAGCATCATCAACAATTAAAATCCTTTTCCCCATAATCCTCTCCCCTTATTGTGTGAGTATTGAGCAGCGGTATAACTTATGTTAACATTTCACAGAATTATAATCAAGGAATAATTTGTCTGTTATAGTCGTTTACTGGGATGAATAATATCAGTAACTCTTACGCCAAAGCTTTCATCAATTACTACTACCTCGCCTTTTGCAATCGGCTTGCCGTTCACTATAATGTCAACAGGCTCACCTGCCAGTCTATCCAGTTCAATAATCGAGCCGGGATTGAATTCAAGAATATCCTTAATCAGTTTCTGTGTTCTGCCAAGCTCAACTGTAATCTGCAAAGGGACATCCATAATCAGGCTGATATTGTTTTTCTCAAGAACAATACGTTCATCATCAAAGCTTTGGAAATTTGCCTGTTGAACATTTACAGGTTCTGTATGCTGATAGAATTCACCAGGTCTGTTATGATTATACTCCATCTGATAATTCTGCTGTAGAGGCTGCTGCCCGAACTGATTTAGTGTCGGTTGCTGTTGTGGTATATCAGGTTGCTGTTGTGGTATATCAGGTTGCTGTTGTGGTATATTGAATTGTTGCCTTACCGGAGGCTTCTGATTCGACACAATATCCTCAGGAAGCTTATAAGTTCCACTGTCTATATTCATATTTATCAGATTTTCTACCAGCGATTTTGCAAAAGAAAATGGCAATATCTGCATTATTTCGCTGTCAAGCAATGTCCCGACAATCATTCTGAAGGAAATCTTCACCAATTTTTTGGCCTCATCGACACTGAAATTTTGACGTGCATTTTCGTAGGAAAAGGTGAAAGCCTTAGGAGGGGATATCTCTATTCTTTTATCAAACACGGAAGACATGGAAGTAGAAGAGGAACCAACCATCTGATTCATTGCCTCACTGATAGCACTTAAATGAAAGTCTGAAATATCTCCATCGACATTCGCCCCATCTCCTCCCATCATTAGGTCAGAAATGACTTTGACATCGTGTTCCTTTAAAACTAAAAGATTTGAGCCTAACAAACCATTTGTATATTCAACCTTGACGCCTACGTAGGAAGTCGAATACTCATTTACGATCTCCTCCCAGGAAGTCACCATAACATACGGTGTCGTTATCAGAACCTTCTGATTCAGCAGTGTAAACAATGTTGTTGCCGAAGTTCCCATGCTGATGTTACCGATCTCACCTAGTGCATCTATCTCCTGGGACGTCAATGTTTCAATATCCGATTCGGTTTCGTCCGGTGAATCTGATAAACTACCACTCAATAAAGCATCTATTTCAGCTTGTGATAACATATCACCCATTATAAATCCTCCTTTTTCAAAACCCTTGTAATTTTGATGGCAACCCTATTCTTTTTTACACCGGGAACAGCGTAAAATTTCAGAAGGTCACCTACACGTACTTCCATATCCTCATGGATACCTGTATCCAACGGTAGAACGTCCCCCTGCTGTAATTCGATAAAATCATTGACAGCTACCGTGGTTTTACCTAGAATCGCCCTCACAGGCACCTTTGTACGTTCCACTCTGTTTTCAATGCTTTCCTTCATCTCGGGGGTAGCTTCCTTCTCCACACTGGAAAACCAAAACCTTGTGTTCATCTTTGATACAATAGGCTCAACAACCAAATGGGGTATGCAAATATTTATCATACCGTCCACTTCCCCAACGCGGGTACTTAAAGTAATTAATGCAACAGTTTCATTCTGCGCTACTATTTGGGCAAATTGAGCATTTGTTTCGATTTTATCCAGCCTTGGTCTTATAGATATTACATTTTCCCAAGGCTCCCGCATCAAATTGAGCATTTGAATAATAATCCTCTCTAAAATCGCAAGCTCAATCTCCGTAAATTCCCTTACCCTTTCTAAGGATGAACCTTTCCCGCCTAATATCCTGTCAACCAGTGCAAAGGCCACATTGGGCTCTATCTCAAATATGATTGATCCTGTCAGAGGTGCAAAATCGATGATGGCCAATATGACAGGACTGGAAACTGAATTGCTGAAATCACTGTAAGAAAGTGCTTCCACAGACACGACATCCACTTGGACAAGTGTTCTGAGATATCCTGTCAAAAAGTTCGTTATAAGACGTGCGTAATTATCATAAATAATATTAAGTGTTTTTATCTGATCCTTGGCAAATTTACTGGCCCTTCTGAAATCATAGCTCTTAATCTTTTTTTCCTGCTTGCCGGTCTGTATCTCTTGTGCGTCGATTTCACCGGTACTTAGCGCCTTCAACAGATCATCAATTTCATTTTGTGATAAAATATCTCCCATGGAACCACCTCCCGTCTACACAGAATAAAAATTCTATTGAAACAGCCATTCCGAAAATACTACCCTGTAAACAACGTCTTCTGTTTTTTCAAGCCCCTCATTCAATAGGGTATTAATCTGATTTGCAAGCTCTACCTTTGCATTGTCCATAATTGCCGGATCCTTTACCTCATCTGCCGTCAAGGTCATAAAAAACCTGACTATAAGCTCCTGTATCTCCTCAGACCTGGCTTTAACCATATCAGAAATAATTATTTCCTTATCCCTCTTCAATACCTTATAGCATTTGAGGGTGACGTTGGCCTGTATGATGGAGCTCTTTTCAGAGTCCCTACTCTTTAAATTGAAATAACGCGGACTATCATATAGCGATACCTTGACCAGATCTTTTTCGCTTGGGATTTCGATAGTTTCTTCTCCATTGATAGGTTGACCGTCCTTCTCTAATTCAGCCTCACCATTTCCATCGTTGCCTTGTACAATAAGCAAGTATCCGGTAAGGATAGCCAAAGAAAGCGCGAGGACTGCAATAATGACAATCAATATTAATGACATTTTTTTAGACTCCAAAACTTATGCCCCCTCTATCTTTTGTGTGTCTCTGCATATATAAGAATCTTCCCGCGGAATTCAATGATTTTGTCGATTACTTCCTCCACCGATTCTTTGCAGATATACTTCTTTGTCTCCGAAATGGAAATCACCGTATCCGGAGTCGCTTCAATCGTTTCTATCATATCACTGTTCAGGACATAAACCGAGCCATTGAGCCTGGTTAACTTAATCATAATATTAATACCTCGAAAACTCAATAGATAATTTCAAAATTTAGCAATTTTTTCACATTCTGAAACTATTATCGGGTTAATTTCAAATTTTCTACAGCATTTTTCACATATTTCTCTCCCCCGAAGATTCCGGCAGCTATAACCTGTCGGAATCTTCGGCGAGAGGATTGTTATATTTTCATATTAGTGTATACTTGCCTATCTCTTGAGACTTACAAGCTCCTGTAGCATTTCATCGGATGTTGTGATAATTCTGCTGTTTGCCTGGAAGCCTCTTTGTGTGATAATCATTTCCGTAAACTCCTTGGAAAGGTCCACATTGGACATCTCCAGAGTACCGGGGTTCAGTGTGCCTACACCACTGGTTCCTGCTTTGACCGCCTTGTAATCACCGGAGTTGGTAGTTGGGATATACATATTGTCGCCCACCTTCTGAAGCCCTGCCGGGTTCTCAAAGCCTGAAATAGCCATTAAGCCCAAGGACTGCTGTTGCCCGTTGTCATATATGCCTGTAAGTATTCCGTCGGAACCCACACTGAAGGTGACCAGGCTGCCGGAGGTATATCCGTCTACGCTCTGGGGCTTTACAGAGTTATCAGCCGCAAATGCCGTCAGCTTTGAAAAGTCAAAATCCACGTTAAACGAACCTGTCCCGGAAGTTGCCGAATCAGGCGTAAATTTCACTGTTACGGGCCCTTTACCGGTGTTAATGATTCCTTCGGGAGTAAAGGTAATTGCCTCGGTATCTATGTCAGCCCCAAAAGTGGGTGAGCCAGTGTTTATTCTCCAGCTCCATTCAGTCCCTGTGTCGGGCGCACCTGTTTTCCAGAACTCAACGCTGATCTTGTAATCATTGCCCAGAGAATCATATATTGTCATCGGAACCGAAAACAATTCTTCCTCCTCCGGATCTCCCGTAACGGATGGCATTGATGTATTCAGATTCCCTGCAAGGTTTGCAAAGGATGTTGCTTTAGCGGATATTATCCTCTTGTTCCTGTAAGCATCCGAGTAGAGGTTGATAGGTTCGATTGGCACCTCTGAGTCGAACTCTCCGCTGCCGTCCTCCTTTAGCTTCTGCCAGCCGTAGACATTCAGTCCGCTGCCTGTGACCAGGTTGCCCAGCTTGTCTATGGTGAAGTTGCCTGCCCTTGTAAACCTGAAGGTATCTGCAGCGCCGCCTTTACATATAAAGAAACCATCACCTTCTATTGCCATATCCGTGGGGTTATCTGTTCTTTGAAGACTTCCTCTTGTGGTAATCGTATCAACTGCACCGACACCAAGTCCAAGGCCTATTTGCATGGGATTCGTACCTCCCCTGCCGGTTGCGGTATCAGGCGAACTGGCACCCTTTAAAGACTGGCTGAATATTTCCTGGAAGGTTACCCTTCCCGATTTAAAACCGACCGTATTGACGTTGGCAACGTTGTTACCTATAACGTCCATTCTGGTCTGGTGTGCCCTTAACCCCGACACACCTGAGAACATTGATCTCATCATACTGTCCTTCGACCTCCTTCGATTATCAAATGGCACCATTTTAGGCAAGAGCCTGCCCTAATGTACCATATTCTTATTTCGCATCCCGTCCGTCATTCAGGGATGTACAGCCTCCCGAAAGGGTCCGGCTGTTTTTTGCTTAAACAATTACCGCTCCATCGATGTTCGTGAATACATTTTCCTTTAATTCATTGCTGTTGGCCGCAGTAATAACCGTCCTGTTTCTTACATTTACCACGAAAGCCAAATCGCCCATCAGTATCAGTGAATCCCTGACTCCCTTTGACTCTGCCTTCGATACAGCCTCCTTCATTTTGTCCTTCTGCATCTGAGAGAGGCTGATGTTCCTGGACTGAAGCCTGAATTCTGCATGCCTGGAAAACTTAATTTCCTCGTTCTGTGCCTGCGTCTGTTTCAGGATATTGGCAAAGCCCTCTGTCTTTGCGCTTTTATTATCATTCAGGCTATTCATGCCATTTCCGGGCCTTACAGGTGGTTTACCGGCTATGATCGGCCTATTCAATGCATTTCCGGAACTATCAACTACCATGTCACTCACCCGCCTGTTCCACTGCTTCATTTTCCTCCGGCCTGGTAATGCTCGTTATGCTTTCCAGCGGTACATGCAAATTATCGAGAACTGCTGTTATCCTGCCGCTGTCAGCAATATTCAGCTCAGCAAGGTATGCTTTGACCGGAACATATTTGCCGGTATTGCTATCCTTAATTATGATTTCAACAGCCTCGCCATTGGCATAAGCCGTTTCAAGAGTATTCCTGAGATACTCTGGGTCTGTTGTCTTCACAGTGGTATTAAGTCCTGCAATCTCGACACTGACTCCGTCCATAACTGCATAATCCTCATAAACGCCCTTCTGCAGTGCCTTTACCTTGCCGCTCACCTTAATCATATCGCCGTCCTCAGGATTGTATACGATGCCGTTAACATTGAACCCAATCAGGTTTGCAAACGCGGAAAGGTTGTTCCCATAGGAATATGAACTCTCGGTTACCTTTACGATGTCATCAATCGGCACTTCAACTCCCGAAACAATCGCAAAGTACTCTCCGTTACTTTGCTTGATACTGGAAACGTCTCCGGTGTATACGGTAATCTCACCTGTGGTATCGTCAACGATATTTGCTATAATGCCTTTTCCTATCAGTGTATAGGCTTTTGTTGCGGTAAAGCTGGTGTTGAGGTTCTGCATCTGCTCCAGTGCGCTGAACTGGGCCATCTGCCCAATGAACTCTGTGTTTTCCGTAGGGCTAAGCGGATCCTGATATCTGAGCTGTGTTACAAGAAGGTTCAAAAAGTCGTCTTTACCAAGCTCTCCCGTTTTTCTGTCACTGGTGTTTGATGCATTTTCATCTATGATTTGTTGAATTGTTTTTTGGCTACTGCCAATACTTGAAACGCTCATTTCCTCACCTCCTATGCTGTGAGATTAATTGTGCTTGCTTCCCAGATATAGGGATTACTTGGGTCTATCGCCTGGGGAAATTCCGGAAAATCTGTTTCAACCCTTGTGCTTTTCCGAACCGGCCGGCCTAAATGCCCATCCTCTCCATCGTATTGTCGGCTGTTGTCGTCAAAGCCGGCTGAACCCTGTCTGACGGAAACACTAAAGTCCTGAACGGCCAGGCCTTGTTTGTGCAGAGCGTCCTTTAGCAGCTGCATATTTGACTCAAGTACTTCTCTTACCTGCTGGCTTTCGGCAACAAACTTTGCCATGACAATACCCTTCTCCGTAATCAGCTTAAGTGACAACCTGCCGAGGCTTTCAGGCTTTAAATCCATTACCATCTCGGACTTCTCCGGCGACAGAATGACCTGTGCCTCACCTATTATCTGGCTGAGTATTTCCTTTACAGTTGCAGTAGTTGTTGGTGTATAGCTTTCTGCGTTAATTTCGGATACAACTTGATTTATTTGTGCGAACGCAGAAAATACCGGTTGCAACTGTGACTCGTTAATCGTTACCGGTGTCTGTGGTAAAGCCTGCTGTAATTGTTCCTTTGCATAATTCATCTCTTGACCATTGTCATCACCGGGATCGGGCTGCACATTTTCCTTAGCCCCCTCCGCTGATACCTCGATCATGTTCATTTCGGCGGATAGAAGATCCAAACCATCTGTTCCTTGCTTAAAAGAAGATTGTATTTGTCCCCTCACTGATGATTTTTCCAGCAATGGAAGCAAGAGCTTCAATAATTCCTCCTCAGCGGATCCATTATCCTCTTCCAGCAGTTTAGCGTATTCATCAAGCTTTAGCTTAATCTGCGTACTCAGCTGATCTAAAGGCGATTCATCTGTCATCTGGGGTAAGGCTTCAAGCAAAGCTGCATCACCGGATAGCTCAGATGCCTTTGCATCATAAGTGGCTGCGGGTAATTGAGTGTTCTCGGCCAAAGTAGCGGGAATCTCATCGGGTATTTCAACAGTGGCTTCTTGTGTCTCAGGCATTTCAAACAATTGCCATGCCAGACTTAGCATGCTTTCAAGTATATCCCGTTGTTCACCGGTCAGTCGGAGATGCTGTGATAAAGCCGCGGATACTTCGCCAATACTCTGTATGTCGATGCTTTGCATGGAATTTAATGATTCTAAATCTACTCCTGCATCATTCAACATTTTACGCAGATCCATCAGGTTAAGGCCAAACATATGTGCCAGGACTTGAATCATGTTTTCTGATCCGTCCCCTTCCTTCAATCTGCTCGTGGCCTTGGTATTCTTCTCTGACCTGTTGGTATGCCCGGTTTTTTCACTCTTGGGACATTTTTCCGCTGACTTAGCTGTCCCGCTGCAATTATTCGCCTCGCGGAAGGTCCTATACCTGAGCTGCGCATCCGCCTTGATTGCCTCAGATTCGGCAGCTCTTTGATTCGGCGAAGGACTGTATTTATTAACCGCCATGTAATCACTCTCGCTATTGCCCTTTAGCCTGCTGCCAAGGATCTTATCGAAGCTGGAATATGTACTATTGCTTTGCGCCTTTTGAGTGGTTTGGGCACCGATTAGAGAAAAAATCTCCCCCTGGTTTGCTTGAATACTTCCCATTATTCGTTCCGTCAATGTCATTTTATCACCTCCCTTCAAATAAAATAATATATCAATTCCCCTTATACAGCACATCCAGTCTTTCCGTTACCTTTGCTGCGAATGAAGGGGTCATTGATTCCAATATTTTTGAAGCGCTGCTTCTATTCATAGCCTTAAGTGTGTCAGCTATCATATCAATTTGAGAATTACCAAGCTGTTCAAATATTACTGCTGCTGCGTCAGCTTTCATCTCAGCATAAATCTGTGCGAATTTCTTGGTATTTGCATCTATCTGCTCTTCCTTCATCGCACTTTCATAAATCAAGGCAGCATTTTCAGGGTCAATATTTTCAAAATAGGCTACAAAAGGAGCTGTGTCGCCTCCTGCAATAAGCTCATCAAGCTTAAGCTGCAACTCCTGCAGTACAAGCTCTTTTTCCTTAACATTGGCCTCACGTTCATCTAAATCTTTCTTTCGAGCCTCCGCCTCTTGAATCAGGGTATCATACCCGTCCATAAATGCCCTGTATTCGGCAATTTTTGCTTCCAGCTCATCCAGCTGCTTATTCAAATCTGCATTTTCGGATTGATATATAATGTATTGACTCTTAATATCTGCATCTGTCATATATATCGGATTCAAGGGATCCGGCGGCTCAGGAAGGGCAAGATTAAGAATTGGTATCTTCTTTATTGCGGAATAGTTTTTCTCCGTTACTCCACCAATATTACTAGATACAATAAAATAAAAAACCCCACCAAATATTGCAATTACGATAATTATTACCAATAGAACAGTTAATAATCTGAAGAATCCGCCCTTTTCACTTTTTTTCGCCTTGGTGCCATTAGCCATTCCTAATCTCCTACACTGCCAACCTTATGCTTAAAGCTGACGACTTCATCATTTGCCTTTTGCTCAAGCTTTTTCTGTTCAATAAGATACTCATCATGCTTTTTTTCTTTTAATTTTTCGAGTATTTTTCTTTCCTTAACAGCCTGCAATAACTCCTCTCTAACTTTATCGACATTCGCAGCCGCACAGTTTACATTTTCTTTTTGTTGCTTGATTCTGGAGTCAAGTAAGGACAGGTATTCATTGAACTCTATCAATTTGCCCACAGTGGTCTTTTTGACTTTTCTATTAAATTCTTCTACTATTTCTTCAAGAGCATTCTCAAGCTTAGCCAGCTTTCTCTTTTCTGCCTCCAGTCTTTGAATCGCCTTGCCCAATTCATTTTTAACACTTTCCTCCCTCTGCATTTTAATTCTCAGTACCGATTCAAGCCTGAAGGTGAACTTTGCCATTAACTCACCTCTAATCCTTCTCAAAAATAGCGTTGAGCAAATTCATTATCTCTTCAAAGTCAAAACGTTCCTGCGTAGATTGTTGTATGAAACCCAAAATTTTATCTATCAGGCTGATGGCGTAGTCGATTTTATCATTACTGCCCTTTACATATGCACCTATGTTAATTAGATCCTCTGCATCTGTGTAGATAGCAAGTGCTTTTTTAAGCTCTGTAGCGGCAATCTTATGCTCATCTGAAATAATGTCCGGCATAACACGGCTGACGCTGGCCAATACATCTATAGCCGGATATTGGTTCCTGTTGGCAAGTGACCTTGAAAGTACGATATGTCCGTCTAAAATGCCTCTGGCTGTATCTGTTACCGGCTCGGTCATATCATCTCCATCCACAAGCACTGTATAAAGGCCCGTAATAGATCCTTTCTCAGAGCTGCCTGCACGCTCAAGCAGCTTTGGCATTACACCAAACACAGAAGGCGTATATCCTCTCGAAACAGGCGGCTCCCCTGTCGCCAATCCAACCTCTCTTTGAGCCATGGCAAAGCGCGTCAACGAATCCATCAATAGCAGGACGTCCTTCCCCTGATCTCTGAAATATTCTGCAATGGCAGTTGCGACTAAAGCCCCCTTAAGCCTGACAAGGGCTGGTTGATCAGAGGTTGCAACTACTACAACCGATCGTGACAGGCCTTCCTCTTGAAGGTCCTTCTCCAGGAACTCTCTTACCTCTCTTCCACGCTCTCCTATTAACGCAATAACGTTAATATCAGCCTTTGTATTTCTGGCTATCATACCCATCAGAGTACTTTTGCCCACGCCACTGCCGGCAAATATTCCTATACGCTGACCCCTCCCGACTGTTAGCAGCCCGTCTATCGCCTTTATGCCAAGTACAAGAGGCTCGGTTATTCTTTTTCTTCTTAAGGGATGAGGTGGTTTACAGTTGATTGAATAATATTGACTAGGTTTAAAAGGTTCCTTCCCGTCCAAAGGATATCCAAGGCCATCCAGTACGCGGCCTATGAGTCTATCGCCGACACCCACCTTAAACACTGTGTCTGAAGCTACAATCGTATTTCCCGGCCCTACACCGGTCATTTCCCCAAGGGGCATTAATAGAACCTTGTTGTCTCTGAAGCCTACGACCTCTGAGTGGATAATTCGCTTACCCTTCGATGCGTGGATCTGGCAAAGTTCTCCTATATCTACTTCCGGGCCGTCCGATTCTATAGTAAGCCCCACAACCTTGGAGACCTTACCGCAATATCTGACATAGTTAGATTTATTTAATAAATTGTGATATTTTTCAAGGATATCATGCACTTCGCAAAATCCTCACTTCCAAGTTAACTACCTTCCTGACATTTCTTCTATAAATGCTTCTTCAATTTTGTCCAATCTCGTAGCTGCACCTGCATCAACACTGCCCAGTGAAGTTTCAATAATACAGTCTCCCGGCTTCAGGGCACTGTCCCTTTTAATTTCCAGATTGTCTACGCCATCTACTTCGGAATAAAGCTCCCCTATATTTTCTTCCAGGTAATCGGCATCCTCGGGTGATACCTTTATTAGGGCATCGCTTTTGCCGGAGCAGCCTGGCAGGGCGTCACGGACAAGCTGCATAATCACCTCATTATTTGTGGCCAGTTCACCTGCCACAGCCTTTCTGGCAACATCAATTACAAGAGATACCATATCAGCTTCCATTGAATTCATTTGGCTTTCATATTCCTCAGCAGCATTGCGGTTTATCAGCTCTGCTTCTTCTAGAAGGGATCTGTTTTGCTGTGCGGCTGCTTCCATTCCTTCAGCATATCCCTTCTGCCAAGCCTCCTCAGCTATATTCTCAGCCCGCTCCTGCGCCTGCTCCCTGGAGGTTTGCATAAGCCTGTCTGCTTCAAGCTGAGCCTCTTGTAAAAGGAGCTCTGCTTTTCGCTTTGCATTCTTAAGAATTATTTCCGGATCTGATGAATTAACAAAATCCTCCTCATCATTCACTTCCTGTACATTAGCTTGCGAATAGTGCCGGAGGTCTTCCGCTACCTTTATCTGATATGGTCTCCCATAGGTTATCTGGTTGTTTTTGAAGACCCTGTTATACAATGATTTCATCTCCTCCACCTCTGGATATTACTATTTCACCTGCATCCTCGAGCTTTCTTATGATATTGACGATCTTCTGCTGAGCCTCCTCTACATCCTTCAGTCTGACAGGCCCCATAAACTCGATATCTTCTTTTATCATTTCCGATAGACGCTTGGACATGTTTGAATAAATGATTTTTTGTACCTCTTCTGTTGCGCCCTTTAATGCTATGGCTAACTGATTATTTTCCACATCACGCAGGAATCTTTGTATAGAACGATTGTCCAGGGTAAGAATATCTTCGAATATGAACATCCTCTTTCGGATTTCCTCTGCAAGATCCGTATCTTCTATTTCCAGTGTCTCCATAATGTATTTTTCTGTTCCTCTATCAACTGTATTAAGTATATTTACAATAGACTGCACTCCGCCTGCTGCTGTGAAATCCTCGGTTACAAGAGATGAAAGGTTCTTTTCCAATATGCGTTCCACTTCTTTTATTACTTCAGGTGAGGTGCGATCCATCGTTGCAATACGCCTTGCTACATCTGCCTGCTTATCTTGAGGTAATGCGGCAAGTACAACAGATGCCTGTTGTGGTTTGAGATAGGCAAGTATGAGTGCGATCGTCTGAGGATGCTCCTTCTGAATAAAATTCAGAAGCTGGGAAGGGTCTGTTTTTCTTACAAATTCGAATGGCCTCACCTGCAATGATACTGTCAGCTTGTTTATAACATCAAGTGCCTTCTGGGTGCCGAGGGCTTTCTCAAGTATCTCTTTGGCATAGCCGATACCACCTTCAGCAATATAATCCTGAGCGAGACATATCTGGTAGAATTCCTCCATTACCTTTTCCTTTTCATCGGGTGTAACTGTCCTGATATTTGCTATCTCCAATGTAAGCTGCTCTATTTCTTCTTCTTTGAGATGCTTGAAAATTTCAGCTGATTTTTCAGGCCCAATTGAAATTAAAAGCATTGCAGCCTTTTCCCTACCGGTTCTTTCAGATTTATACCCCACTCTTGCCATACAAATTAACCTCTCCTATACATCATTTAGGGCATTTGCGATGTAACACGTTTTGAGTACCGCTAGCTAAACTATATTAAGGTAACATCGCAAAAGCCTTCGTTTAGCTATTCCCAATCATCGGAAAGCCAGTTTCTCAATAGTTGAGCAACAGATTCAGGTTTTTGCTTGACAAACTTGTCCAGCTGTTTCTTAATTTCCGATCTTTCCTCCAGTTCAATTTCCGGCAGCAGATCTTCATAATCAGGAACTATAAACCGCGGCCCTGTGGCCGTTGCGGGCTGATGTACCTGCTCAGACTCTCCGTTCCTCTTCCTGGGTATGCTTATAATAATAAGCCCAATGATTAAAAGAATCATCAATGCAAAGAAACCATAATCCCTGAAAAGTCCATTAATTCTTTCAAGTGTCGTCTTTTCAATAATCTCCGGTGGTGCCAGTTTAAGCTTGCTTACTGTAATATTCGTAATCGGGACGCCTGTTGCTGTACTGGCTGCAGTCCTTATTTCTGAAATAAAGTCATCATTAAGCCCGGCATCATCAGTAACCTTGCTTCCATACCATAATGAAATCGCAATTCCACTATCCTCCGGTATAAATTTTCCTGTAGCCTTTTCTTGTTCTCTTAGTGTTTCATCGTAGCCGTAGTTTATATCTTCCTGTGTATTTGAATAGTCGGAAGAGGAGCCGGAGCCTGTCATATATCCTGTCGCACCTGTGTCTCCGGGATTAGAACCAAGACCCGGCTCTCCTCCCTCGCTACCATTCTTTACAATCTCTTCTTTTATACTGCTGCTGATTATAGCCCCACCCTCCATGCCATCGGGATTGGTAATGGATTTCGTTTGTGATTTATCCTTGTCAAAATCAAGGGCAACGTTTGCCACAACTCGTAGAGTGTCAAAGCTTTCAAACTGCCCACCGCTGAAATAATCCAGTACCTTTTGTTCAAGCTCGCCTTCCCTCTTTCTCCGCAGCTCCTCCTGGCTGTTTGCAGCACTAATAGCATCATCTCCTGAGGTTACATTGAGTATATTGCTGTTATTGTCAACAATAGTTACGTCATTGGGATCAAGATTTTCAACACTCCTTGAAACAAGCATCACAATGCCTTCTACCTGAGATGAGGAAAGGGTTTTATTCGGTCTGACCATGACATATGCAGTAGGTCTTGGCCGATCTGAACTGGCATTAAGGAAAATCGAGCTCTCCGGCGTTGCAAGTGTAACTGCAGCCTCATCAATATTGTCCAACAATTCTATCTTTGTTTCCAAATCAGAAACCCGCTGATGCTGCCAAATCTTTTCCTTGTCCTGCTGAGTTGTGGTCAGACCGATATTGGATATGGCATCTTCAAAAGTAAAGCCCTCCCTGGGATAACCGGCCTGGGCTAAAAGTATCTGTGCTTTGTTATTATCTTTCGAATCAATGACGATACTGGTACCATTGTTTTCGGCAGAATTCCATATGCCGTTATCATTTAAAACACCTATCATTTCGCCTATCTGCTTCTGATCTGTATTTGTAAACAGCACAACACGGTTTGGCCTGCTAATCAAAAATATGGAGATGCCAATTGCAACAACCACTATAATAGAAGTGATATAGATACGATTTCTCTGAGGTTTTTCAAGACTGCTCCAAAACTCCTTAAACTGTTCAAAATATTTCTTAATAAAATCTGGCATAGTTGCACCACCCTATAACAGTATTTATCATTTGTAATAATTGCCCTGTAAAACTATATCTGCATTCTCATGATTTCCGAATATGCGTCCATGATTTTATTTCTAATCTGCATCGTAAATTGTAATGCTATATCAGCTTTTTCAGCAGCAAGCACCACCTGGGGGATGTTGTCTGTGTACCCTGCAGCAAAATCATCGGCTAGCTTCTGCGATTCAATCAAAAGATCATTGGTGGAGCTAAGCGCCTGCTTCATATAGCTTGAAAAGGGTATCGATACACCGGTCGCAGAACCACTTTTTTCAATGTCTGCAAATATAGAACGTGTCGGTGACAGCGAGTTTATACTTCCTATTTGATCAATGGCCATACTTTACACCACCTTTTTGTCATCTGTTGGGCATTTTGCGTCGCAACATATCGCAAAAGCCTTCTGTACGGATCGTCATCTTCCTATTTCCAAGGCCTTCATAGCCATGCTTTTCGTGGTATTGATTGATGTCACATTTGCTTCATAGGCTCTCGCGGCTGAAATCATATTCACCATTTCAGTGACCGTATCTACATTGGGCATCTCAACATAGCCCTCTTCATCCGCATCAGGATGCCCGGGGTCGTATACTCTTTTGAAGGGGCTTGAGTCCTCTATGACGGCAGAAACCTTAACGCCCTTACCAACATAACGTTCCTTACTGCTGGCAGTAAGATACTCTGAAAAGGGTATGCCCTGTGATCTTTCCTGAAAAACAACCAGCCTTCTTCTGTATGGTGTTCCGTCTACTGTTCTTGTAGTGTTTGCATTTGCGATGTTCTGTGAAATGGTATCCATACGAAGCCGCTGAGCAGTAAGAGCAGAAGCACCAATACCAAGCGCGCCGAAATATCCCATCTTCACTACCTCCCTTCGTTAATAACAGATTTAATTGTTCTATAGCTGTTACTAACGCTTTGAACCAGTGTATTGTATCTTATATCGTTCTTTGCCAACGAAGCCATTTCGGCCTCAATGTCAACATTGTTTCCATCCAGACGTGTACTGAGGTTTTTGTATTCCTTTGCCACCCTTATATTAACCTTATCAACTCTATTCTTTCCGATGGGGATGTGTCTGCTGTCGGTGGTATTTCCCCTAAAACTACTGCTATCCATGGCGCTATCCAAATGCTCTTCAAAGGAAACTGAGCTTTTTTTGTATCCCGGCGTGTCAACATTTGCGATGTTTTGTGCAATGACTTCATTTCGCGCCCATGTGGCATCTAGAGTTTTTTCACGGAGCTTTAAATGATCCGTCAGTTTCTCAAACATTAAGTGCCTCCTTTTGCCAGTTAGTAAAATACTTGCACAACTAATATGCCTAATATGTATTTCGACATAATAGCCTAAAATCCTTTAGTATAAGTTAGAATATGCAACACATACATAATATTCCATTCTATAGACAATATTCTAACACACCAAATCAGTAATTACAACAATATAATGTATAATAGCTAAATTTATTACAACATATTGTTGCTTTTTAGTTGCTCCAAGGCATTTTGCGCTATAAACCGAACCCTATCCTTTTTTGATTTGAACCTGATGCCGGGAGGTTTGATTAGACCGAAGCTTATATTCATCGGCTGAAATTTACCGACTGCGCTTCCTGAAACATAGTGAGCCAATGAGCCAATAGCCGTATCATAGGGAAAAACAAGTGCTTCCCGGCCAAGGCATTGCCTGGCAGCATTTATACCTGCCACAAGCCCTGAAGAGGCCGATTCTATGTATCCTTCCACGCCTGTAATTTGTCCTGCAAAATAGACCATCTTGTTTGAATGCATGCGATAGCTTCCATCAAGTAGTGTAGGAGAATTAATATATGTGTTTCTGTGCATCACACCGTATCTTACAAACTGTGCATCATCAAGTCCGGGTATCATTCCGAAAACTCTCTTTTGCTCCGGCCAACGCAGCTGTGTCTGGAATCCCACAATATTGTAAAGTGTGGCTTCCTTATTATCCTGTCTTAACTGTACAATTGCATATGGCGTTTTCCCTGTATTCGGATCAATCAGGCCTACCGGCTTTAGCGGTCCGAAGCGAAGCGTATCATATCCACTGCGCGCCATACTTTCTACCGGCATACAGCCACTAAATAGAATTGTCTTTTCAAATGTCTTCTGGGGTACAGTTTCAGCTCTAATAAGCTCATTATGGAATACTTCATACTGCTTAGCATTCATGGGGCAATTTATATAATCATCCGTTCCTTTTCCATAACGTGTTGCACGAAAGGCTATATCCATATTAATTGACTCATAGGTTATAATAGGTGCTGCCGCATCATAAAAATAAAGGCTCTCTTTTCCTGTAAGCTTGGATATACAATTTGACAATGCATCGGATGTCAACGGGCCTGTAGCGACAATCGTAATCCCCTCATTTGGAAGCTCACTGACGTCTTGTGTAATGATGGATATATTTGGATGGGCTTTTATTTCATGGGTCACAGCTTGAGAAAAACCTGTCCTGTCAACGGCCAACGCTCCTCCCGCAGGTAATCGGCTAGCATCCGCACAGCGCATAATAAGCGAATCCATCATTCGCATCTCCTCTTTTAGAAGTCCGGCAGCATTTTCAAGGCTGTTCGAACGCAGAGAATTACTGCACACAAGCTCTGCAAAGGTTTCCAGATTGTGCGCGGGAGAGAACCTAAAGGGCTTCATTTCATAAAGCCTTACCTTTATTCCCCTTTTTGCTGCCTGCCAGGCTGCCTCACAGCCTGCCAGACCCGCTCCGATAATGTTTATCACCAGTGAATCTCCGCCTACTCCTTTATAGCTTCCTTTGTATAATTGCAGCTTTCGTTACTGCATATTAGCGTTTCCTTTTTACCGGATTTCCTTTTCATCATGAAGCTTCCGCAGTTGGGGCAGCTCTCATCGGAGGCCATATTCCATGTCATAAAATCGCAGCTGGGATTATTTTCACACCCCAGATATCTCCTGCCCTTTCTCGTTTTCTTTATCAATACCTTGCCTTTACACTTGGGACAATTCACACCTGCTTCTTCGAGAATCGCCTTTGTATTCCTGCACTCGGGGAAACCGGGGCAGGCAAGGAATTTACCGAACCGTCCCATTTTTATTACCATATTTCGGCCGCATTTCTCACATATAATATCAGTTTCTTCATCCTTTATTTCAATTTCTCCAATTTCATCTTCTGCCTGCTTCAGTGTTTGTGAAAACGGTCCATAGAAATCCCGTATCAAAGAGACCCAGCTCTTTGCCCCCTCTTCCACATCATCAAGCTTTCTTTCCATCTGAAATGTAAATTGAACATCCACAATATCCTCAAAATGATTCTTCATGATATCGTTGACTATCTTGCCCAGCTCCGTGGGCAGCAAAAATTTCTTTTCCTTTTCCACATAACCTCGTGACAAAATAGTTGTGATTATCGGCGAGTAGGTGCTTGGCCTTCCAATGCCCTTTTCTTCAAGTACCTTAACCAACGTTGCCTCCGTGTAGCGTGAGGGTGGCTGTGTAAAATGTTGCTTGTCTTCCAGCTTTTTTAGATTTAACTCTTCATTTTCTTTCAAATCAGGAATTGAAATGTCATTGTCCTCAGACTCCTCGTCCTTTCCTTCTGTATAAACAGCGATAAAGCCCGGGAATTTTAACTTTGAACCATTTGCTCTAAAAAGCAGATCTCCTGCAAAAATATCCGCCGATATAGTATCATACAGCGCCGATGACATCTGACTTGCAATAAACCTGGACCATATCAGCTTGTAAAGCTTGTACTGATCATTAGTCAGAGAAGCTTTCACACTATCGGGATCCATATCCACATTTGTTGGCCTGATGGCTTCATGTGCATCCTGTGATGCAGACTTATTCTTAAATGCCCTGAACTTCTCAGGTGCATATTTTTCTCCGTATCTTTCCTCAATATACTTTTTAGTATTCTGCTGTGCTTCGTCCGAAATCCTTGTGGAATCGGTGCGGATATATGTCACAAGTCCCAAGGCTCCATGTCCTTTGACCTCTATACCTTCATAAAGCTGCTGTGCAATGATCATGGTTTTTCTGGTTGGAAAGTTAAGCTTCCTCGATGCTTCCTGTTGCAAGGTGCTTGTGGTAAAAGGTGGCGCGGGTGCCTTCTTTTTTTCGCTTTTCTTTACTTTATCTACTATATAATCTTTTGATTTAAGCTTGTCCAGTATCTCCTTTACCTGGGCTTCATTTCTCAGTTCTATCTTCTCGTCTGCTTTACCGTAGAATTTCGCATCAAAAGACTTACCGCCCTTCTTTTTTTGGAGCTTGGCAGTAATTGACCAGTACTCCACCGGTTCGAATTTTTCTATTTCTTCCTCTCTGTCGCAAATCAGTCTGCTTGCTACAGATTGTACACGGCCGGCACTGAGGCCCTTTCTGACCTTTCTCCAAAGGAGTGGGCTAATCTTATAGCCAACAATCCTGTCCAGTATCCTTCTTGCCTGCTGTGCATTCACCAGATCCATATCTATGGCTCTTGGTTTCTTGATTGCATTTTTGACAGCGTTTTTTGTTATTTCATTAAACGCTACCCTGCACTTATCATCTTCATTTATGTTCAGTATGTAAGCAAGGTGCCAGGAAATAGCCTCCCCCTCACGGTCAGGGTCAGTAGCAAGGAAAACCCTTTTTGCCGACTTTGCTTCCTTTTTCAGCTTGCTGATAACATCTCCCTTACCCCGTATAGTTATATATTTGGGTTTAAAATCATTCTCCAGATCCACGCCGATTTGACTTTTTGGCAGATCTCTGACGTGTCCGGCCGAAGCTACGATCTTGTAATCCTTGCCAAGAAACTTCCCTATAGTATTTGCTTTTACCGGCGATTCTACGATAACCAGATTATTTGCCATCATGCCCTCCATCTTTTTGTATCAATAATAAGAAGTACAAATCATATGATACCACATTTTAATAAAAATCCACAAAGTGTTTACCGTTTTTATTCAACAAGCTTAAAATATTTGCCGGGCAGCTGTTCTACAAAGCCGCTTAACTCAAGCATTATTAGCACTGAAGATACTAATTGTGTGCTAATCCCGCAATCAATTGCAATGGCATCAATATGGGCAGGGCCGTTCAATAACCTTTGTGCAATAGTTTTCTCTTTTTCGTTCAATCTCATTTTTAGTATTTTATTGTCAATGCGAAAGTTAAAATCCAAATCGTAATTTATTTTCAGCTCATCCAGTATATCTCCGGTATTTGTAATGACCTTTGCGCCATCTCTTATCAGCCTGTTTGTCCCAACACTGTTTGCGGAATTAATATTTCCGGGAATTGCAAAAACCTCTCTGCCCTGCTCCAGTGCAAAGTCAGTGGTAATGAGAGAACCACTTCTCTCACCGGCCTCAACTACTACAACACCTCGCGATAAGCCGCTTATGATCCTGTTTCTTGCCGGAAAATTGTAGGGCAGGGGCTGTGTGCCGGGAAGATACTCGGATATAACAGCTCCTGATTCTGTTATCTTCTTCATAAGATCTCGATTCTCTGAAGGGTATACGATGTCAACTCCGCAGCCCAGCACCGCTATCGTTTTTCCCTTTCCCTCCAGTGCTCCGTAATGAGCCTTTGAATCAATTCCCCTTGCCATTCCGCTGACAACCGTAATTGCTGACATGGCAAGCTCCCTTGATATCCGCCGCGCCATGTCCAAGCCGTATGCCGATGCCCTTCTTGATCCTACAACTGCCACACAAATCGCATCCTGCTCCAGAGTTCCCCTGGAGTATAGCACTAAGGGCGGGTCATGTATATATTTTAAGGCCTGAGGATAGGATTTATCATTCAATGTAATAATATCCGCATCACATTTATAAATCTGGTCCATCAGCTTGCCTGTTTCTTTCCTTGCATTTTTATCCATTATGTAATTAATCATTTTATTAGTACAGAAGTTCAGTCTTCTCAGCTGCGCCTCGTCAGCTTCCCATAAAAGAGCCGGCTCCTCAAAATATTCAAGAAGCTTAAGCCTCTTGCCCAAAGGTATTGCGACTAATGAACTCAGCCAGACCCAGTATTTCACGTTACCGTACATTTATTCTTCCCCTTTATTTCGCCTTAATCCTGTTTATAAACACTATGGACAAAAGCCTTACTTTACATTATATTTGCCCTTTACAGGCAATTTGTATGAAATACATCCTGGCCAACTATTTGCGTATTGATTTATGCGGGCTACATATTCCATATCTTTCTATCCATACTCCTATACTGTATTGCTTCAGCCAGATGTACAGTTCTTATATCTACGCTGCCTTCCATATCTGCAATTGTTCTGGCAACCTTTATTATTCTACTATGTGCTCTGGCACTCAATCCCAGCTTGTCAAATGCGCTTCGCAAAAGATTCTTGCACTTGGTATCAAGCCTGCAAAATTTGTCGAACATGGCCGGCTGAAGCTGT
>CAZQCL010000001.1:0-39438 GCA_964592435.1 uncultured Oscillospiraceae bacterium | reverse complement strand
TTGAAGAGATAGCAAATTCTTTCCCAGGAGTAGAAAAGTGCTACGCAATTCAAGCAGGCAGAGAAATAAGAATTATTGTCAAGCCTGAAGATGTGTCCGATGATGAAATGGTGCTAAAAGCAAGGGAAATAGTCAAGCAGATTGAAAGTGAGCTTGAGTATCCCGGCCAAATTAAAGTGAATGTAATACGTGAGACAAGGGCAATTGAATATGCAAAATAAGTAAGCTCCTTAATTGGTGCTTTCACAAAAGCGTGTATATACACGCTTTTTGTGTTATATTGGAGAAGTAATGGTAAGATTGATAATTGACGGAGGAATATGCATTGAAGGTATTATTTATTGGAGATATTGTTGGAAGCCCCGGAAGGAAAGCTGCAAAACAGTGTATTCTGGATTTGAAAAAGGAGTTATCCTTTGATTATTGTATTGCAAATGGGGAAAATGCAGCAGGCGGTAAGGGCATTAGCTATGTTGTAGCCAATGAGCTTTATAATATGGGGATAGATGCTATAACGATGGGAAATCACACCTGGTCTAAAAAGGAAATAATTAGTTTCATCGACTCCGATCCCAATATCGTCCGGCCTGCCAATTATCCCATTAATGTGCCCGGCAGGGGCTCAACTATAATAGACGGAAAGCTTGGAATCATCAGCCTTATTGGCAGAGTATATATGGAGCAGGCAGATTGCCCCTTTAGAGCATTGGACAGGGAGCTGGAATATCTTAAAAGCAAGGTGAGAGTTGTAATTGTAGATGTTCATGCTGAGGCTACCTCCGAAAAATGTGCAATAGCCTGGCATGGGGATGGGAGAGTCAGCGGAGTCATAGGTACTCATACACATGTGCAAACAGCGGATGAACGCATTTTGCCATGTGGGACCGCATTTATCACTGATGTTGGCATGACTGGGCCTTATGAAGGTATCATCGGTGTCAACAAAGACATTATACTTAAAAGATTTCTCCTGTCCATGCCTGTACGGTTCGAGCTTGCTAAGGGCACTGTTCAATTTAATGGGGTGTGTCTTGATATCGATGAAATGACCGGTAAAACAATAAGCATCCGCAGAATTTCCAAATTTTTTAGCCTGTAGAAAAGTGGCGGAGATTTAGCGCTTAATCTCCCTTGCATCCAATAAAACGCTACAAAAAAAACATAATTTCAAAAAATTAACTATAAAAAAGGAATTTGAATTTTTATGTAGAATTTAATATTTATAACTATTGTTTGCATTAGGGGGTAAAAATCATGGATGTTTTAAAAATTTCAGCAAAGTCAAACCCAAATTCCGTAGCAGGTGCCTTGGCAGGAGTCATTAGAGAAAGGGGGAAGGCAGAAATGCAGGCGATTGGCGCCGGTGCATTAAATCAAGCGGTTAAGGCGGTTGCAATAGCACGGGGCTTTGTAGCTCCTTCAGGGATCGAGCTGATTTGCATTCCTGCCTTTACCGATATTATGATAGATGGGGAGGAAAGGACTGCCATTAAGCTAATTGTTGAACCGAGAAACTAGCCGCATTAAGTCTGGTTTATTTCTCATAAGATTATTGTAACACCACTGACTGCCGATAATAAAAATTATCGGCAGTCTTTTGTTAAGGCTTTTGCGATGCTACCTTAGGCCATTTGTACGGGTTGGTTATTGGTAACGTAAAGGCTGTGATTTCATATTATATATTATGAAATCATTATACGAAGAGGTGGATATCCATGAATGAAGAAGAAAGAGGCTTGGGATTTGGATTTGGTGGGATTTGGTGGATAATCATTATTGTTATCATAATACTGCTTGTATGCCCATGGATTTTCGGCAGTAATATCGGATGCAATAAGAAATGCTGATTTTCACTGTATAGGTGGCACAAAACCTTTGTTGTGCCTGTTTGCATCTGAGCTTCGGTTGAAAACATACAGGAGAATTGTGCAGCTGGTGTCTTTGTAACATTTCATTCTTGTATTTGCATTCAAAGTGTTACAAAGACACATCCTTGATTATTGTGGTCTGCATACCTAAGCTTTATTAAGGTTACATCGCAATAGCCTTCACTTATATGTATTGAGAAAGAAAACCGCGTATGATAATATTGAAGTGCTTGCGGGAATCATCAAAAACGTAAGGAAATTAGGCCGTTAAAAACAAAGGAGAAAACTGGCTAAGGAGACGTTAATGAAGAAATCTGTCTTATTGATTATAATACTTTCTACTTGCTTGTTGCTTGTATCCTGCCAGACCGGTTTTGGACCATATAATTATGGTGATTACGATGATAGCAGCGGTGAATATGGGTATAGGGCAGATTATGACATTTTGGACAAGGGTCCCGTTTCCGGAGGCGCCTTAAATTTGTTCTCGACTGAACCGGACAGCCTTAATCCAATTTTGACTAAGAATAAATATGTGTCCGATTTTTTGGGCTTCCTTTATGAAGGACTAACGCGACTTGATGGCAGACAAAAAGCCGTTGCACATCTTTCCGACAAGTGGTCGCCTTCCGCCGACGGACTTATTTGGAATTTCCACATAAGAGATGGCATCAAATGGCACGATGGGGAACCTTTTACTGCATACGATGTGGAATTCACAATCCAGACAATTTTAAATCAGGGAATTGATTCAGTATATAAGCCTTTGCTTCTTAATGTTATTACCTGCGCGGCTGTTGACTCATCAAACATTAGAATTGCGCTTGGGAAGCCTAATTCCTTCACACCGGAAATGATGACTTTTCCGATAATACCGAAGCATCAGTTTGAGAATATTGATGTATTGTCAGCTTCGGAGCAGTTTTCACCTGTGGGGACCGGACCCTATATGTTTATTTCCTACACTGAAAGCGAAGCTGTGAGGATGCAATGCAATCCCAACTGGTGGTATTTAAATATAGCAGCTGATAGCAGTTCGGATGAAGGTGATATGGATAGGGCCGGCGCAGGTAAGGAAATCATGTATATAGAAAAAATAAATGTGAATATATTTAAAAATCAGGACGATGCTATGGGAGCCTTTCGTACTGGCGAAGTTGATGTGACCGTAATCAACGCGGTGAATTTTCTTAAATACAAAAACAGAACAGATCTAAATATAAAAAAGTTTACTTCAAGGAGCTTTGAGTTTCTTGCTTTCAATCTGAAAAACCCTGTTTTTGCTGACATCTATGCACGAAAAGCCATTGAAATGGCAATCGACAAGGATGCATTGATTAATAAAACACTGCTTGGAGAAGCTGTAGCCGCTGATCTTCCGATACTTCCCGATAGTTGGATTTTCGACGTTGAGGGTCTTCAACCTTTGCTGCCGTCTTTAGATGATGAGTCAATGGATGCACCTGGCATGCAAGGTGCCGCTGTAACAGAAGATAGGCAGACGGTGTCGAATTCACAAGAGGCTCCACCGCCGACCACTCCGGCAGAAGTACTGAAGCTAGGGGGCTGGAGCGAAAGCAAGCAAGGGTATTACAAAAGAATAGGCGGCTTAAGAAAATACCTAAAGGTGGAGCTGATTGTCAATTCGAATAATAGTACAAGAGTCCGTGTAGCAAAGGAAATATGTGAACAGCTTCAGGGGGGAGGAATACCGGCTGAATTGAAGGAAATTGAATGGAATGACCTGTTGAATAGACTTAACACTGCAAAGTATGATATTGCTTTTATCGGCTGTAAAATACCTCAGATACCTGATTTGTCTTTTTTGTATTCAGACTCTTATCTTCCTATCCCTTTGTCCGGAGAACCGGAGATTGCCTATAATGTTTCAGGCTATTCTAACTTACAGATTGGAATGGGCATCGCTGATATGTTCAAGGAAAACAACGCTGACAGAAAAAAGCGGCTATACAAAGGGCTAAAGGAGCAAATACAAGAAGATACTCCCTATATAGGTCTATATTTTCTCAGAGATGCTATGGTTTACAGCAAGAATATAAAGGGGCCGCAGAATCCGGATACCTGGAATCATTACAGTGATATGAGGTATTGGTATAAGCCCGAGATACCGTAACCCTTTACTTTGGGCGGCATCATCGGTATAATTTGTAGAGAATTTGAAACAGAAAGGATAATTCATGATTTGGCTGCTACTATCATTATTGATTATTATCATTGACCAGCTTACGAAATCTTTTGTTTTGCAGAGTATGGAAATAGGTGAAATGATGCCCATTATTGATAAATTCTTTTATTTGACACTTCATATGAATCCGGGTGCCGCATTTAGCATGCTAAAAAACGGAAGACCTTTCTTTTTGGCTATTACACCGATAGTTGCTATATTTGTAATATATCTTTTGCTTAAAAATAAAAGCAAATTTTTTAGATTTGCCTTGGCCTTAATACTCGGAGGCACTGTAGGAAATTATATCGACAGAGTGGTAGAAGGCGAGGTAACTGACTTTTTGCTTTTTTACATAGGAACATATCCATTCCCTGTATTCAATGTTGCTGATATAGCTTTGACCTGTGGTACTATACTGATGGGCATATATGTTATCTTTATTTACAAAGAACCGAATAAAGAGAGGAAAACAGCTATAGAGGCACAGGAAAAGGAAGAGACAGCTGTAGGGTCACAGGAGAAAATTATAAAGGATAGCAACAAAGATGTGTAATGAACAAAATGAGCTATTCGAAGTTGATGAACAAGATACAGGTAAACGCCTTGATGTTTTCTTAACGGAGAAGCTAGGTGATTTTTCTCGCTCATATATTGATAAATTAATTTTAGAAGGCAGAGCTCTTGTAAATGGAAGAAGAATAAAGCCGGGATACAAAATAAAGGACGCAGATCTGGTCAAAATAAACATCCCAAAGCCAAAGCCTCTTGAGGTAAGAGCTGAAAACATTTACCTTGATATTCTTTATGAGGATAGTGACATAATTGTTGTGAATAAACCCAGGGGAATGGTTGTACATCCTGCTGCAGGCAATTATACAGGTACCTTGGTAAATGCGCTGCTTAATCATTGCAGAGATTCCCTTTCCGATATTAATGGCGCAGTCCGCCCAGGTATTGTACACCGTATTGATAAAGACACCTCCGGGGTATTAGTTGCAGCAAAAAACAACAAAGCCCATGAAAGGCTGTCTGGAAAGCTGAAGGAGCACGACATAAAACGTTTGTACATCGCTCTTGCTGAAGGAATCATTCCGGAGGATAGCGGAAAGGTTGACGCACCCATTGGGAGAAATCCGATTGAGAGAAAAAAGATGGCTGTAAACATAAAGAACGGACGTAGTGCTGTGACATATTTTAAAGTGCTCGAACGCTTCAAATCAGCCACATTGCTCGAATTGCTGCTTGAAACGGGAAGAACCCATCAGATCAGAGTCCATCTTTCATTCATCGGTCATCCTCTTGTGGGAGATCCTTTATACGGTAAACGAAAACAAAAATTAGACTTCAAGGGGCAGGCATTACATGCAAAGCTCCTTGGCTTTGTGCATCCCGGTACGGAGCAATATGTGGAGTTTGAAGCAGGACTGCCGGAAGAGCTGGAGAAATTGATAGAAAAATACAGACAAGAATAGCTGCATGAAACAATAAAAATTGCGACAAAATATAGACAAGCAAAACACGATATGGTATTATAAGTTGAACTAAAAATAAACCTTTTAATTAGTCCCGAGAGGCTGGAAGGGTATTATAACAAAGCTTATATTGCAGGCATTTGCCTGCAGGTTATACAAATATATGCTTCCTGCCATCGGTAGGAGGCATTTTTTGGCACAGCCAGAGTGCAGCAAATTGGTTGGAAACGAGAGGGGCTCGATGATGAGCAGATAAAAATACAGGAGGTGCGGTACATGATCGACAAAGCTGAAATAATGGATGAAAGTGGCATTATGAGAGCTGTGACAAGAATTGCCCATGAAATAATCGAGAAGAACAAAGGAATTGAAAATGTTCATCTGATTGGTATTCAGCGAAGAGGGGTTCCTCTTGCAAAGCTAATTGCGGCAAAAATAAAAGAGGTGGAAGGTAAGGAGGTTCCTGTAGGGGTATTGGACATTACCTTTTATCGGGATGACCTGAGTATGCTTGCTGAGCACCCTGTCATCAAAGGGACAGAAATAAATTTCCCTGTCACAGATAAGATCATCGTGTTGGTGGATGATGTGCTTTACACAGGCCGTACTGCCCGCTGCGCAATTGATGCCATTATGGATATTGGCAGGCCGAGAATGATACAGCTGGCAATCCTAATCGACAGGGGGCACAGGGAATTGCCCATACGTGCTGATTTTGTAGGGAAAAATGTGCCGACCTCCAGAACAGAGATGGTGAATGTGAAGCTCTATGATATTGACAAAAACAATATCGTAACAATAAGTGATATTGAGTAGGGGATAGCCCTTACTCTTTTTTTACAGGCTTTTAAATATCGATGAAGGTGGTAGAACAATGGACCTTAAATCAAAGGATTTACTTGGACTTAAGGATCTGTCCCCGGAGGAAATAGAGTATATTTTGGATACTGCCGCAACTATGAAGTATGTCATTGTATCCAACAATAAAAAGACTCCTCACCTGCAGGGAAAGTCCATAGTTACGATTTTTTATGAAAACAGCACAAGAACCAGGCTTTCCTTTGAGCTGGCATCAAAATACATGGGAGCCAGCTCAGCTAACATATCCGCATCATTCAGCAGTGTTTTAAAAGGGGAGTCAATAATTGATTCGGGAAGAACTATCGACAGAATGGGTACTGATATTATTATCATGCGGCATCCGCAATCAGGTGCACCTCATCTTATGGCCCAAAATGTTAAGGCTTCGGTAATCAACGCCGGGGACGGAATGAATGAGCACCCTACACAGGCTCTTTTGGATATGTTCACCATCCGTGATAAAAAGGGGTCATTCGAAGGACTAAAAGTGGCGATACTGGGGGATATATACCATAGCCGTGTTGCTAGGAGCAATATTTGGGGCTTGACAAAAATGGGAGCGCAGGTTTCTCTGGCAGGCCCTGCGACAATGCTGCCGCCGGAAATAGAAAAAACCGGAGCAAAGGTTTTCAGCACGATACAGGAAGCACTAATCGATGCGGATGTTATCATATCCCTCAGATTACAGCTAGAAAGACAGAAAAAAGCACTGTTTCCATCAGCAAGGGAATATTCCAGATTTTTTGGGCTTGATGAAAAAAGACTACAGCTGGCAAAAGAAGATGTCCTGATCATGCATCCCGGACCGATTAACCGCGGTATAGAATTAACCAGTGACGTAGCTGATATGAAAAGCTCTGCTATTGAAGAGCAGGTAACTAATGGTGTTGCAGTTAGGATGGCTCTGTTATATCTTTTGACCAGGAGGGGAATTAATGAAGCTGCTAATTAAAAGCGGAAGATTGATTGATGCAAAAACAGGCATAGATGGTGTTTTTGATTTGCTTGTTGAGGAAGACAAAATTGTAAAAATCGAAGAGAACATTTCAGATGATGGATGCGAATTAATTGATGCAGCAGGGAAGTATGTATTGCCTGGCCTTGTAGATGCCCACTGTCACCTTCGGGATCCCGGCTTTGAATACAAGGAGGATATTGAAAGCGGTACAAGGAGCGCTGCAATAGGCGGGTTCACATCTGTTGCCTGCATGCCTAACACTAATCCGGTAGCCGATAATGAAGCGGTTATAAAATTTATCATCGAAAAGGCGGAGCAGGAAGGCTATGTTAATGTGTATCCAATCGGAGCCATTTCGAAAGGTCTTCTGGGCGAGGAGCTGGCGGAGATCGGAGAGTTGAAATTCGCAGGCGCTGTAGCGATTTCTGACGATGGCAACCCTGTAGTGAGCTCATCACTGATGAAAAAGGCCCTTCAATATGCATCAATGTTTGATATTACTGTGATTTCCCACTGTGAGGACCCGGATATTGCAGAGGATGGCGTAATGAATGAAGGATATACGTCAACTATAATGGGGTTAAAAGGGGTTCCTGCAGCAGCAGAAGAGGCGATGGTTGCAAGAGAACTAATCTTGTCCGAATATACGGGAGTGCCAATACATATCGCCCACGTCAGCACGGCCCTCAGCGTGGAAATGATAAGAAACGCAAAGAAACGCGGCGTCAGGGTGACCTGTGAAACCTGCCCCCACTATTTTTCGCTAACAGAAAAGGCTTGTGAGGGCTATAATACAAATGCAAAAATGAATCCGCCCTTAAGAACAGATGCTGATGTAAAGGCAATCATTGAGGGTATTGCCAATGATACCATTGACATTATAGCAACTGATCATGCTCCTCACCATGCTGATGAGAAAAACAAAGAATTCAGCCTGGCGGAAAATGGCATTATAGGCTTTGAAACGGCTCTTCCTCTTGCAGTTACCAAGCTGGTAAGGCCCGGGATCATCACAATGGCAAAGCTTGTAGAAAAGATGAGTCTTAATCCTGCGAAATTGCTTAGCATTAATAAGGGTACATTACAGATTGGCAGTGTAGCTGATATCACCATCGTCGACACTAAAGAAAAGTTCAAGGTAGATGTAAGCAAGTTTCACTCAAAATCCAAGAACTCACCCTTTGGGGGAATGGAACTGTATGGAGCCGCATGGGGAACAATTGTAGCCGGAAATGTAGTAGTCAGCGACCATATACTGCTTTAGACAAGCCGTGAGCTGCCAAAGATGACGGCGAATTAATATAATGCTGGAAATGTAATGGCTAAAGAGTAACGTAAAGGAGCAACTATGTTTGTAGACAGACTTATTGCGAATGTAAAGAAGACTAACAATCCAACTGTGGTTGGGCTTGACCCAAGGCTTGAATATATTCCGGCCGCCATCAGGGACAAGTCCTTCAATGAATTTGGAACCGGCTTTGCAGGCGTAGCCGATGGGATACTCAGCTTTAATAAAAAACTGATTGATGCAGTTTGTGACATAGTTCCCGCAGTTAAGCCACAGCTGGCATATTACGAGATGTACGGTCCTGATGGTATTCGTGCCTTTGCTCAAACCTGTGCATATGCCAGGTCACAAGGCTTAATTGTCATTGCAGACGGAAAGAGAAACGATATTGGAACGACTGCACAAGCCTATTCTTCTGCATATCTGGGAAGGGTGCAGACCGGAGAGAAGGAGAAGAGCGTATTCGATATTGATGCTCTCACTATCAATGCATATCTCGGATATGACGGCATCAAGCCGTTTATTGATAGTTGTGCTGAATATGACAAGGGCATTTTTATACTTGTTAAAACATCAAATAAATCCTCAGGACAAATACAGGATATTATAACAGTGGGTGGAAAACGCATTTATGAAAAAATGGCTGAGCTGGTGGATCAATGGGGGAGCACAATTGTCGGTGAAAACGGCTACAGTTCCATTGGTGCGGTTGTAGGTGCTACCTGGCCAGAGCAGGCAAAGCTTTTACGAGAAATAATGAAAAAGGCTTATATTTTAGTGCCCGGTTATGGCGCCCAAGGAGGCACCGCTGCAGATGTGGTCAAATCCTTTAACAGCGATGGTCTGGGAGCGATAGTTAATGCGTCCAGAAGCATTATGTGTGCCTGGAAATCGGAAAAATGGTCCCAAAAATACAATGAGAACGCATTTGACAGTGCGGCAAGGGAAGAAGCTATCAGGATGCGGGATGAAATTAATCAGGCATTGCAGGCAAGACGGAAATAGAAATCAGCCGATTAAATTGTGAAAGACTTATCTTACTAGCATATAAAAGGAGAACAGCATGCCAAGACGTAATGATGTCATGAAAGTGATGGTTATCGGTTCGGGGCCAATTATTATAGGCCAGGCAGCAGAATTTGATTATGCGGGAACACAAGCCTGTCAAGCACTTAAGGATGAGGGCATTAAAGTAGTCCTTGTCAATAGCAATCCGGCTACGATCATGACCGATAAGAACATCGCCGACAGAGTATATATTGAGCCTCTAAATGCTAAAACAATAGAAAAGATTATCCTTAAAGAGAAGCCTGACAGCCTGCTGCCCACAATGGGTGGGCAAACCGGTCTAAATCTTGCGATGGAACTGGCAGAGTCGGGTTTTTTGAAAGAGCATAATGTTAAATTACTTGGAACCACAATGCAGGCGATTAAAATGGCTGAAGACAGGCAGGATTTCAAGAGTGCGATGGAAAGCATAGGTGAACCATGTATTGCAAGCAGGGTGGTAACCAACCTGGAGGATGCCCTTATATTTGCCCAAGAGGTTGATTACCCCATTATAGTACGTCCTGCCTATACTCTTGGCGGTACAGGCGGTGGTATCGCTTATAATGAGGAAGAGCTCAGGGGAATTGCCAGAAACGGCTTAAGACTCAGCAGAGTCGGCCAGGTCTTGATAGAAAAATGCATATCCGGATGGAAGGAAATAGAGTATGAAGTGATTCGCGACGGAAAAGGCAATGTAATTACTGTATGTAACATGGAAAATATAGACCCGGTGGGCGTACATACCGGCGACAGCATTGTGGTGGCTCCTTCTCAGACCTTGTCAGATAAGGAGTGCCAAATGCTGCATGCCGCAGCTGCGAAGATTATATCTGCTCTTGGAATACAGGGTGGCTGTAATGTTCAGTTTGCACTGCATCCCACAAGCTTTGAATATGCGGTAATTGAAGTAAACCCTAGAGTCAGCCGCTCCTCAGCTTTAGCGTCAAAAGCGACCGGCTATCCCATTGCAAGGGTGTCGACAAAAATTGCAGTCGGATATTCCCTGGATGAAATCAAAAATGCCGTAACAGGCAAAACCTTCGCTTGCTTTGAGCCTGCATTAGATTACATTGTGCTGAAAATACCAAAGTGGCCCTTTGATAAATTTGTAAAGGCCGAACGCAAATTGGGCACACAAATGAAGGCGACCGGAGAAGTAATGTCTGTGAGCAACTCCATTGAAGCTGCGCTGATGAAAGCCATTCGGTCTTTGGAGCTGGGCATTTATACCCTGGAACAGGAGATTTATAAGCCTCTTGACTCAAAGACACTTGAAGAGAAGCTGCAGGATGTTAATGACGAGAGGCTCTTTGTCATTTCAGAGGCTCTCAGAAGAGGTATTTCTGTCGAAAAGATCAATAGCATTACAAGGATTGATAAATTCTTTATCGGGAAGATTAATAATCTGGTGATGATGGAGGAGAAATTGAAAACAGTAACACTGAAAACCATTTCTCCTGAATTGCTTAGAAAAGCTAAAGAAATGGGTTTCCCGGATGTGGCCATCGCGGGCTTTATCAATTCAGACAGAAAATCGGTAAAAAGGCTGTGTGAAACTATGGGCATCCATGTAACATACAAAAGGGTTGACACATGTGCCGCTGAATTTGAAGCAGTTTCCCCCTATTACTATTCTACCTACGATTCGTTCAATGAAGTGCAGGAGTCTGATCGTAAAAAAATACTGGTAATCGGTTCAGGACCTATTAGAATAGGTCAGGGCATCGAATTTGATTACTGCTCTGTTCATTCAGTGTGGGCAATGAGGGAGCAGGGATATGAAACTATTATTGCAAACAACAACCCCGAAACGGTAAGCACGGATTTTGACACCTCTGACAGACTATATTTTGAGCCGTTAACTATTGAAGATGTGGAAAACATTATCGAGTGTGAAAAGCCTGAGGGAGTTGTCGTCCAGTTCGGCGGTCAGACGGCAATTAAGCTGGTAAATGAACTTAGTGACAACGGTGTGAAGATTTTCGGAACACAGGCCGCTGATGTAGATGCTGCAGAGGACCGAGAAAAATTTGATGAAATACTTGAGCAGGTGGGTATACCCAGGCCGAAGGGTAAAACTGTTTACACCGTCGAACAGGCATTAAAGGCGGCCAATGAATTAATTTATCCAGTACTTGTTCGTCCTTCCTATGTCCTTGGCGGCCAAGGCATGGAGATTGCCTACAATGACAAGGATATTACTGAATTTATGGAGATAATCAACCGAGTTAAGCAGGAGCATCCAATTCTGATTGATAAATACCTGATGGGCAAGGAAATTGAAATTGATGCAATCTGTGACGGTGATGACATATTGATACCGGGCATCATGGAGCATTTAGAGCGGGCAGGTGTTCATTCGGGAGATAGTATCTCTGTTTATCCAGCGGCTACCTTGAGCCGGAAAACTGTCGAAAAAATAGTCGACTATTCGCAAAGGCTGGCAGAGGCCTTAAATGTATTGGGTATGATTAATATTCAGTATGTATTATATAACGACGAAATCTACGTTATCGAGGTTAATCCCAGATCCAGCCGTACTGTACCTTATATCAGCAAGGTAACAGGCATACCCATGGTAAACATTGCCACAAAGCTGATGACAGGAATGAAGCTAAGCGATTTTAAGTATGGCACAGGCCTTTACAGGGAATCTGAATATGTTGCCATCAAGGTTCCTGTTTTCTCCTTTGAGAAGCTGCATGATGTGGATACCAGCCTGGGGCCTGAAATGAAGTCAACCGGCGAGGTGCTGGGCATAGGGAAAACATTCCAGGAGGCTCTATACAAAGGAATTACTGCGTCGGGCACCAAGCTCCCCACAAAGGGTGGCAGCGTCCTGATGACTGTCAGAGACTCCGACAAGCCCGAACTCATCAGTATTGCGGAGCAGTTAGAAAAGCTTGGCTTTGAGCTTTGGGCTACCGGTAAAACTGCAAATATGCTGAATATGCATGGAGTTGCCACAAATGCTGTGAAAAAAATAGGCGAGGGTTCTCCGGACATATTGGATTTGATTTCCTCGGGAAAGATCAGTCTGGTAATAAATACTCCAACGAGAGGACGACAGCCTAAACGTGATGGCTTTAAGATAAGGCGAAAGGCAGTGGAGATATCAATCCCATGCATGACATCCCTTGATACGGCAGCTGCAATTGCCGATTGCATAGAAATGGAGAGCATGAATAGTGATCTTGAGGTCATAGAGCTGGGCGTATTTGATGATTAAAGAAATATTTGACCCACTATCAAGGGAGTATCCTATGACAGTGGAAATCGCAGTTTCATTTGTACTTAAAGGAGGAAACCATGGCCAAGCAACTAATGGACACTGTAATACATATTGAAGAGCTTACAGAGGATATTTACAGCATGACCCTTGAGTCTGAGTTCATTTCAGGTAATGCCCTACCTGGGCAATTTGTAAATATTAAATGCTGCGAAGGTGAACAGGCGTTGTTAAGAAGGCCCGTAAGTATTTGTAGGGTTGATAGAAACAGCGGGACCTATGACATCCTCTTTCAGAAGAAGGGGACCGGCACTGCCCTGTTAGCATGTAAAAACACAGGTGACCGCTTGGATGTGCTGGGCCCGCTTGGAAATGGATTCGATCTTAACATAGGATATGAGCGCATTGCGGTAGTAGGCGGTGGAATAGGGATATTTCCGCTGTTGTTTTTGCTGCAGGAGAGTAAAGCAATTTTGAAAAATGCATATCTTGGATTTCGCACTGCAGACCTTCTTGTATTAGAAAAGGAATTCATAAAGAGCTCCTCATCCCTTAAAATTGCTACGGATGATGGCAGCTATGGTACACATGGCTATATAACGGAAATCCTAAAAAACGACTTGCTGTCTGAGCTTTATGATATGATTTATGCATGTGGCCCGACAGCAATGCTTAAGATAATAGCGCAGTTAGCAGAGGAAAGCGGAACCGAGTGCCAGATATCTCTTGAACAGCGCATGGGCTGCGGCTTTGGCGCATGCCTTATCTGTGCCTGCAAGACAAAAACAAAGAGCGATGCAGATGCAAAAGACGGGCAGTGGCACTATAGCCATGTATGCAAGGACGGTCCGGTCTTCAACAGCAGGGAAATCATTTTTGAATGTGAAAACAATAGAAAACAAACGGAGGGATTGAGTGAAGGGTCAAGGTCATGATATAAATATGGCTGTTAATATAGGAGGACTGAAGCTAAAGAATCCTGTGATTGCAGCTTCGGGGACATTTGGCTTCGGAAGGGAGCATTCGGACTTTATTGACTTGAACCGGCTTGGCGCTATCAGCGTAAAGGGTCTTACGCTGGAGCCACGACAAGGCAATAAGCCCCCAAGAGTCGCAGAGACTCCTGCTGGAATGCTCAACAGCGTAGGACTGCAAAACCCTGGAGTGAAAGCCTTTGTTAATGACGAAATACCTTTTTTAAGGCAATATTCCACAGCTATTATAGCCAATATTGCAGGCAATACGATTGATGACTATTGTCAGATGGCTGAAATTCTATTTGACGCCGATATTGACGCTATTGAATTAAATGTATCATGTCCTAATGTAAAATCAGGCTGCATGGTTTTTGGCAATACTCCTTCAGGTATTGCAGAAATTACTTCCTTAGTTAAAAAACGCAGCAGAAAGCCATTAATTGTGAAGCTGACTCCAAACGTGTTGAGCATTTCAGAAATAGCGAGGGCGGCTGAAAATGCCGGGGCGGACTGCATTTCGCTGATTAACACTCTATTGGGGATGGCTATAGATACCGAAGCAAGAAGGCCGATTTTATATAATAATACGGGAGGATTGTCCGGGCCTGCAATTAAGCCCATAGCTGTAAGAATGGTATACGAGGCTGCCCAGGCAGTGAAGATTCCCGTAATTGGCATGGGAGGCATTATGAAGGGAAATGATGCCATAGAATTTTTATTGGCCGGTGCAAGTGCGGTTATGGTAGGGACCGCAAACATGATTTATCCCGATGCCTGTGTAAGGGTCTTGGAAGGAATAGAGCAATATATGAAAGCTCACCGCTTAAAGAGCATTGCCGATATCACCGGGAAGCTTGAATTAAACATGTGATTTGAATATAATTAACTGTGAAGAGGTAAAGTTATAAGCTAGGCGTTGTAAGGTAAATAGCTTATAAATGCTATAGTAAAGGATAATGGAGAGAAGATGAAAACAAGATTGATTTTTGTTCGGCATGCAGAGGCAGAGGGGAATAAATCCAGACATTTCCATGGCTGGACTGATTCACCCATTACAGAACGCGGACATATTCAGGCAAAGAGAGTTGCACAGGCCTTATCCGATGTTGACATTGATGTCCTTTATTCCAGCAGTCTAAAAAGAACAATGCAGACAGCCTTATATATTGCGGAGGTGAAAAGTCTTCCGATTACCCAATCGGATCAGTTAAAAGAGATCAATGGAGGGGACTGGGAGGACTTGACATGGGACGAATTGGAAGAAAGATGGCCCGATGCCTATGAAACGTGGGATAGTTCTCCCCATGAGCATCAGATGCCTAACGGCGAGTCTATGGAAGGGTTTCAAAAGCGTGTTCTGGACGAGGTTATGCTTATTATTGATAGGAACATTGGGAAGAATATATGTGTAGTAACACATGGCACCGCAATACGTGCACTAATATGTCACTTTAGAGCCTGCACACTTGAAGAAATGATCAATGTGTCCTGGTGCGAGAACACAGGTGTGACTATAATTGACTACGAAGATGGTGTATTCTCCACTGTTCTTGAAGGTGATGCTTCACATCTGGGAAGTGACCTTGGAACGATTGTAAATCAGGAATGGTGGGAAGAGCACAAAAAGAAGACTAATAATACGGAAGAGAGGAAGTAGATGTCTGATAGGAGGCTTGTCAATTGGCTGTTCCAAACCGGAGCTGTCAGGGTTTGTCAGGAGGGAAAGCCTTTTTGGTATACATCAGGTACAATTGGCCCATATTATATAAATACTCATTTTTTATACGGAAACGAGAAAAAGGCTCTTGAGCTGCTAGAAAAGATAGATGCATATAAGTCAGATAAGCTGGGATGTCCGGGAAAACTACTGCCGCTGATCCAGGCGAATTATAATTCCGATGAGATATATAAGGGTTTAATTGATAGAATGCTCGAGTTTGTCCAAAACAATATAGATTTGGACAGCATTAGCTACATTTCCGGCGGAGAAAGACGCGACTGGTTTTTCTCACTGATTCTGGCAAAAATGCTTGACAAACCGCACATCACTATCTATAAGGATCAGAACGCCGTCATAACGCAAAAGGGTGAGACTCATAATGCCGTGTCTATTAGTGGTGCTAATGTGCTTCATATTGCTGATCTGATAACAGAGGCTTCCAGCTACGAAAGGGCATGGATACCAGCCATAAAAAACATTTGCGGCCAATTAAAATGCTCCGTGGTAGTAGTTGACAGATTGCAAGGAGGGGGCGAGCTGCTGGAGAAAAATGAAGTATGTTCCTTTGCCATGATATCTATTAATAACAGGTTTTTCAGCAGCGCTCTTAACATAGGCCTTATCAGCAAAGGACAATATGATATGCTCTTGAGATATATGGGTGATCCTATAGAATCCATGAAGGTGTTTTTGAATAAGCACCCGGAATTTCTTGAGGATGCATTGAAATCCGACGATAAAACAAGAGAACGGGCGCAGCTTTGTATTGATAGAAAAATATATCAATAAGCAAATTTGCTCCAGAGCATATTCAAAACACACATTTCAGATTTGAATAGTTGCATAAGAGGGTGAAAAGCTTCAGAACGCAATGATCACCCAGCCACGAATTCATTTATATTCATGATATAATTATATAGTTTAGTGATTTAGTAGTTAAAATAGAAGATTACTTATGGAGGAAAATAAAGTTTGGATATAAGGGAAAACAAATTAGTCCCTGAGGATGAAATGGTAAAGCAGGATGCTTTCACACATCTAATACGTGAAAAAAATCCGGATGCCAACAAAAAATATAGTATAAGCACCTTTGGCTGTCAGATGAATGAAAATGATTCCGAAAAGCTTTCTGGAATGTTGGACGCTATGGGATATAGGCATACTGACAACATTGAGGAGGCAGATCTTGTACTTTATAACACCTGCTGTGTAAGAGAAAACGCGGAATTGAAGGTTTACGGCCATCTAGGTTCGCTAAAAGCTCTAAAACGACGAAACCCCGATCTGATTATTTCAGTATGCGGCTGTATGATGCAGCAAAATAATGTGGTAGAGGTTATTCTGAAAAAATATAGACATGTAGATTTGATATTCGGCACACACAATCTTTACAAATTCCCTGAATTGCTTTACATGACACTTAACTCGGAAAAACCGGTTGCGCTTGTCAGTGATTCCAATGGATATATTGCCGAGGGCATGCCAATCAAAAGGACTCATAGCATTAAGGCATGGCTGACGATTATGTACGGATGCAATAATTTTTGCTCCTATTGTATCGTACCCTATGTAAGAGGACGTGAAAGAAGCAGAAGGCTGTCGGATATTGTGAATGAAGCAAGGATGCTGGGACATCAGGGATATAAGGAAATCACTCTTCTGGGTCAGAACGTTAATTCTTACGGTCTGAATCTGGAGGACGGAAGCAATTTTGCACTATTGCTGCGGAGCTTAGAGGATATTGAAGGGATAGAAAGAATTCGTTTCATGACATCTCATCCCAAGGATTTGACTGATGAGCTGATTCTTGCGATGAAAGAATGCAAAAAGGTATGCGAACATATACATCTTCCCATACAAGCCGGAAGCAACAGAATCCTCAGTGAGATGAATAGGAAATACACTCGTGAGCAGTATTTCCAACTGGTGGATAGTATAAGAGCACAAATCCCGGGTATTTCAATTACTACCGACATAATCGAAGGCTATCCCGGAGAGACTGAGGAGGATTTTGCACAAACACTTGATCTTTTAGAAAGAGTTCGGTTCGATTATGTGTATACCTTTCTCTATTCAAAGCGTACAGGTACTCCTGCTGCAAAAAGGCAGGATCAGGTACCCGAGGATGTTAAGAAAAAGAGATTCGCAGCTCTTTTAGAATTACAGGATAGCATCGGCAGACAGATAAATGAGCAGCTTGCGGGAAAGATTGTTGAAGTATTGGTTGAAGGGGTAAGCAAAAACAGTATTAGTACGATGACTGGACGCACAAGAACAAACAAGATAGTTAATTTCAAGGGCAGCGCCGACTTGACGGGGCGACTTGTAAATGTGATTATAGATAACACAGGCACCTGGTCACTGGAAGGTAGCCTTGTAACAGAGGATTAATTATTAGGAAAAAGCAATTAAAACAAGACAATGATATTATATAAAGGGTAAGACTGATTATTTAGAATTAATAGGCCGGACATAGAGCCATAACAAGTGAGGTTATAGGAATGTCTTTAACACCAATGATGCAGCAATATATGGACATGAAGGAGCAATATAAGGATTGCATTCTCATGTTCAGATTGGGTGATTTTTATGAAATGTTTTTTGATGATGCCATTCTAGCTTCCCGAGAGCTGGAAATCACTCTTACAGGGCGCGACTGCGGGCTGGAGGAGCGGGCCCCAATGTGCGGAGTCCCTTTCCATGCTGTGGACGGGTATATATCTCGTCTTATTTCAAAGGGTTACAAAGTGGCTATCTGCGAGCAGGTTGAAGATCCTGCCCTGGCAAAAGGGATTGTTAAAAGGGAAGTCGTCAAGGTTGTAACGCCGGGAACTGTTACTGATTTAGCAATGCTCGATGAAAAAAAGAACAATTATCTAATCTGTGTCTATGCAAAGAATATTATGTTCGGCCTTGCCGTCGTGGATATATCAACCGGTGAGTTTTTTACTACAAGGATCACATGGGGAAATACAGTTAGCAAGCTTTTTGATGAAATAGCCAAATTCAATCCCGCAGAAATTCTTATAAATCAGTCCTTATATAACTCGAAGGATATTATGGAACAGCTTGACAATCGTTTCAATGTATACATTTCAGTACTGGACGGTCAATATTTTGAAGACGGCTATGCACATGAAATTCTCTCAGGCCAGCTGGGTGAAAACCCACTTCCGGAAGGAATAGCTGAGCTTTGCATTAATGCATGCGGTGCCTTGATGTATTATCTGGAACATACACAAAGGGCAAGCCTTGAGCATATACAAAAAATTACCCCTTACAGGCTTGAAGAATACATGACTGTTGACCACTCCAGCAGAAGAAACCTTGAGCTGACTGAGACCATGCGGGAGAAAGAACGCAAGGGCTCGCTGCTTTGGGTCCTGGATAGGACCATGACCTCAATGGGAGCCAGAACACTTCGAAGATGGCTGGAAATGCCCCTGGTCAATATTGCTGACATCAATGACCGACTTGATGCAGTAGCTGAGCTGAAGGATAAGTTTATGGTGCGGATGGAGCTGCGGGAGCTTTTTAAGAGAGTATACGATGTGGAAAGGTTGATTGGCAAGATAGTTTTAGGCAGCGCAAATTGCCGTGATTTAATTGCTCTTAAAAATTCACTGGTACAGATACCAAATATTAAGGATATTCTAAACGCTTGTACTTCTTCTCTTATTCTGAGGAACAGTAGTCTGATGGAGGAGCTTGAAGATATTACGAACCTTGTAGAACATTCAATAATGGATGATCCGCCTGTTACCATAAAAGAAGGCGGAATTATTAAGTCCGGCTATAATGAAGAAGTGGACAAGCTCAGACGTGCAACAACCGACGGGAAACAGTGGATTGCAGAGTTGGAAGCCTCTGAAAGAGAAAAGACTGGTATTAAGAATTTGAAAATAGGATTTACAAGAGTATTTGGATATTATCTTGAAGTGACTAAATCCTACTTTCATCTGGTACCTGACGAATACATCAGGAAGCAGACTCTCATAAACTGTGAAAGATATGTGACACCTGAGCTTAAGGAGATGGAGGAGAACATTCTCGGAGCTGAGAGCAAAATCATTGACCTGGAGTATAATATTTTCATACAAATAAGAGATAAAATCGCTTCGCAAGTCAACAGAGTCAAAAAAACAGCAGCATGCCTGGCCGAGCTTGATGTGCTTTGCGCACTGGCAGAAACTGCTGACCGGGAGAATTATTGCAAGCCTGAGGTGAATGATGGCGAAACCATCAAGATAGAAGCAGGAAGGCATCCTGTTGTTGAAAAGATGCTGGAACAAGGCGAATTTGTTCCGAACGATACTTATCTTGACATGGATGAAAACAGATTATCAATAATTACAGGACCCAATATGGCTGGCAAATCCACGTATATGAGGCAGGTAGCATTAATTGTGCTTATGGCACAGATTGGGAGCTTTGTGCCTGCAAACAGTGCCCAAATCGGTATTGTTGATAGGATCTTTACACGTGTCGGAGCATCAGACGATCTTGCTGCAGGACAGAGCACCTTTATGGTGGAAATGTCTGAGGTGGCAAATATTTTGGAGAACGCTACACCTAAAAGCCTGCTGATACTTGATGAGATCGGGAGAGGGACAAGCACCTTTGATGGCCTAAGCATAGCCTGGTCTGTCATTGAGTATATCTCAAACAAGGAAAAGGTGGGAAGCAGGACTCTTTTCGCTACTCACTACCATGAATTGACTGAGCTTGAGGATAAGATGCCCGGCATTAAGAACTATTGTGTTGCAGTGAAGGAAAAGGGAGATGACATAATATTTCTCAGGAAGATTATGCGAGGCGGAGCCGACGGCAGCTATGGGATACAGGTAGCTAGGCTAGCAGGCGTCCCGGAGGTTGTGACAGACAGAGCAAAGGAGCTGCTGAAGGAGCTTGAGGCTGCTGATATCAACAGGTACAAGACAAGACGGAGGAATATCCCATTTGAGGGGCAGGTGGATTTGTTCCGTGTAAGCAACAATGAAGATAAGCCAGGCAGAGAAGTATTAGAAGAGCTCAAAGCAATTGATATATCTATGATTACACCTCTGGATGCAATGAATGTTTTGTATACTCTGCAAAAGAAAGCCAGGAGGGGCTAGTATGGGGAGAATAATTATACTTGATGAAAACACTGCAAACAAAATCGCAGCAGGCGAAGTAATCGAAAGACCTGCCTCTGTTATTAAGGAGCTGGTCGAAAACTCCATAGACGCAGGTGCCGATAATATCAGCGTTGAAATCCGCAACGGAGGTATTTCCTTTATACGCGTGATTGACAACGGCAGCGGGCTCACAGAGGATGATGTGCAAATTGCATTTGAAAGGCACGCAACCAGCAAAATCAGACGAGCAGACGATTTGGAATCAATAAATAGCATGGGTTTCAGAGGAGAAGCCTTGGCCAGCATAGCCTCAGTATCGGATGTCCAGCTTTCAACGAGAGTTAAGAGCTCCTTGCAGGGAAGCTTCATTAGGGTTAAAGCCGGACAGGTACTGGATATAAAGCCGATAGGATGTCCTGTCGGCACGTCAATTACTGTTAGTGAACTGTTCTTTAATACACCGGCCAGATATAAGTTTCTGAAAAAGGACTCTACAGAAGCCGGTCACACGGCAGATATGCTGAGCAGAATTTCTCTTGGCTATCCTGATATCTCTTTTAAGCTGATCAATAATGGATCAACGGTACTGCATACACCGGGGAACGGTGATTTGAAAAGTACCGTATTTAGTGTTTATGGTGGGCAAACCGCAAAGCAGCTTATGGAGGTTAACTATCAGGATGAGCAGGTGAAAATCAGTGGATACATAGGAAGACCGGAAATTGCACGTTCTAACAGAAATCATCAGTCTGTTTATATCAATAGAAGGTATGTCCGCAACAAAACTATTACCGCCGCAATTGATTCGGCATACTCTACATATCTTATGAAAAAAAAGCATGCCTTCGTTTTGCTTGATATCCGTTTGAATCCTGCCAGTGTCGATGTCAACGTACACCCTTCTAAATTGGAGGTGAAGTTCTCCAATGAACAGGATGTCTTTCGGGCAGCTTACCATGCAATAAACGGTACTTTAATGACTCAGTCAACTATAAGAACCTTGCCGGATAGTAGTCCTAAAAATTTTATTGTGAATAATGCCCAACAATTGACTTATTCCGAAGATGATCATGCTAACAGTAGCCCGAATAGTTTACTATCACCGGAGGCATCACAAAAGGCTCCATCGAGAGCCTCATCGGGAAACACTTACACGCTAAATGACAAAATGAGTGCTAAACCCGTTTATTCACAACAGGACTTTAGGCGAGTTAAAGAGGAACTGGATCGGAAAAGAGAGGAGGCTATATCTCATCATTGCGATAAAACTGGTTTCCTGGTTTCCGAATCGGGCGATTCAGATTATACGCAGGTTCCGGCCAGGCCTCTTTTTCGCGGCACAAGGATTATCGGACAGGCATTTTCAACCTACGTCTTCCTCGAAGGGGAGGATGAGCTGTTTTTGCTCGATCAGCATGCCGCTCATGAACGTATATGCTATGAAGAATTGAAAGAAGCATTCGGTAAGGACAAGCCGCTATCACAAATGATGATATCCCTTGTTCCTATTGAGCTGACCGCAAGTGAATACCAATTTGCAATAAGCGAAGCCCCATTCTTTGAAAAGCTGGGGTTTACCTACGAAGCATTCGGAGTAAATTCCATTATTATGCGCGCGGTACCCTTTGCCGAAAGGGAACTTGATATAGGGAAGCTGTTTTTGGAATTACTCGACTTCGTAATGGATGGCAGCAAAGGTGAGAAAAAAATCATTGCGGATGAAGCCTTGTACAAGATTGCATGCAAAATGGCAATAAAGGCAAGTAAAAAACTTGATGAACGCGAAATATCAGCTCTTCTGGATAAGCTGTCCGGGCTGGACAATCCATATACCTGTCCCCATGGACGCCCTGCGATACTAAGGCTAAAACAATATGAACTGGAAAAGTTATTTAAAAGGATTGTATAAATAAGCGCTGTACTGGGTACAATTGGTAATCAGAGAGGGGGAGAAATTACTTAATGGAGCCTGTAATATTAATTGTAGGCCCTACTGCATCCGGCAAAACCGGGTTGTCTATCGAACTTGCAAAGTTGATCAATGGCAGTATTGTTTCTGCAGATTCCATGCAGATATACAGGTATATGAATATTGGTACGGCAAAACCTGACGAAGCGGAAATGTCAGGCATCAGACACTTCATGATTGATGAAGTGGATCCGGATGAAAGCTTTAGTGTAGCTAAATATCGCGAACTGGCGCTTCAATATATAAAAGGGATTTTTGAACAGGGAAAGCATCCAATTATAGCCGGTGGTACCGGACTTTACATCAATTCCTTACTGTTTAATATCAACTTTTCTGAAACGATCTGTGACGAGGAATTGAGGGAGTTTCTAAAAAGAGAAGCTGTAGAAAAGGGAAATCGACATTTGCATGAAAAACTAAAGGAAATTGATCCTCCAGCGGCATCCAGGATTCATGAAAACGATGTTAAGAGGGTCATAAGAGCAATTGAGGTGTATACCCACACAAACAAGACTATATCCGAGCATGAAAGAGTATCCAGGCTAAATCCGACGCCATACAGGTACATACCCTTTGGGCTAAATTGGGATAGAAAAAAGCTTTATGAGCGGATTGACACGCGTGTAGACAGAATGATGGAGAAGGGATTAATCGATGAAGTGAAAAAGCTTGTTGAAATGGGCTACGATAAGGGTGCAACAGCCATGCAGGGAATAGGGTATAAGGAAATACTGAACTACCTGAAGGGTGAAGGTTCATTGGATGAAACCATCAGCATAGTAAAAAGAAATACAAGACGTTATGCAAAACGACAGCTAACCTGGTTCAGGAGAATTCAGGAAATAAAATGGCTCCAAGTGGACGAAAACTCCGACTTTAAGGAGCTCGCAAAAAAAATTATTCAAGAGTGTATTGCAACACATGGATTAATCTTGTAGAATTAAACTAATTCTTGCTATTAATTTACAACAATGATAAGTTAGAAGTAATTTACAGCAATGGAGAATAAGGAGAATACTTTAAGGAGGATTGTCAAGTGAATAAGCCGAATATCAACTTACAGGATGTATTTCTAAATCAGGTTAGGAAGGAGCATATCGCCGTAACTGTTTATCTGACAAATGGTTTTCAGCTAAAGGGGCTGGTGAAGGGCTTTGACAATTTTACCGTTGTCCTTGAGACGGATGGCAAGCAGCAATTGGTTTATAAACATGCTATTTCAACTATCACACCAATGAAAATTGTCAATTTTATATTTTCTGACAATAAGCAGGATTAAAAAAATCAACACCTGAAACATTAAAGAGGCTGACGCAAATCATTGAATTTGTCCAGCCTCTTTTTAGGTAAGGCTTTTGCGATGTTACCTTAATACAGTTTAGCTGCACAATATATAGTGACATGCTTTCATACATACCCGCAATATATTGCGCTGCGGAACTCAAAACATGTTACATCGCAAATGCCCTTATGTATAGCCATAAGCTCTAAATCCTTTGATATAATCTTATAGTTTTCTGAATACACCTATTACTTTACCCAATATAGAAAGATTTTCACGGACAATAATGGGATCCATGTATTTGTTTTGTGGCTGCAGCCTAACGTGGTCTTTCTCTTTATAAAAGGTTTTAACTGTCGCTTCATCACCGATTAATGCCACAACGGTATCTCCATTGACAGCTGTAGACTGCTGTCTGACCAGTACGAGATCATTATCGAGGATACCTGCTTCAATCATACTGTCACCTTGTATTCTAAGCATAAAGGCAGTGGAGCTTTGAACGAATTCGGCAGGGAGGGGATATGTATCTTCAACATTCTCAACTGCAAGAATGGGAAGCCCCGCAGTAACCTTTCCGACGATCGGAATGTCAACAAGCTCCTTTCCGGAGTAATACTCCTTGGAGCTTGATTTCTCTTTATTTGATTTGTTTCTGTTAACATGTAATACTTTTAGTGCTCTGGGCTTAGATGGATCTTTTTCTATAAGCCCATTCTCTTCAAGCCTTTTCAGATATCCGTGTACAGTAGAAGTCGACTTGAAACCCACAGCTGTGCATATCTCACGTACTGACGGAGGATAACCCTTTTTTTCAACCTGCTGGTTGACAAAATCAAGAATTTGCCGCTGTTTATCATTAATCTTTTTACTCATGCCATACACTCCTTCGGAATACTGGATTATCGTATAAATTTTGTCAAATTGATTATATTAAAAATTAACCAAAAAGTCAAACAAATGTTCGAAATCTTGTTGACAAAAGAACGCACGTTCGTATATAATAAAATTAAGAACAAGTGTTCTGAGGAGGACGTATTATGAAAAGAAGATATGTTTTAAAAAACAAGGGTCGCTTTTACATATTTGTGATAATGCTTACAATCCTTTTATCGTCCATATCTCTTTTGAATTTCGCCCAAAGTGCGGATAATGGCCAAGCCTATACTACAGTTGTTGTCGAACATGGTGATACGCTGTGGGATCTGGCTAAGGAATACAATAAAAAAGGGGACCTACGCCAATACATAAAAAAGATAGAAGAGGCCAACCAACTAAATGACAGTTTGATTTACGCGGGTGATGTTCTGAAAATGCCTATGTGATCTGCCTGAACACTATTCCTGCAACTTTTTCTCAATTTCATCCAGCTTTTCTTCAATCTCTTTATTATTGAAGCGTTTATTGTTTTCGATATATTCTTTATAATATTTTTGAGCATTTTTATATTGTGCCCTTTCATAATAGGTATCTCCCAAAGCTTTTAGCAAAAAGCTGTTTCGCTTATTATAAGCGTAACCATCATGGAAGGCTTTGAGAGCTTCTTCCGTTTTTCCAAGCTTCTTATAGGCGGATCCCATATTGAATTGCGCATACTCAGACTTTGTTATTGCCAGAGCCTGCCTTGCTTCGCTAATACATTTTTGATATTCCTCCTTCAATAGATATACCTTTGAAAGATTCGTATGTGCCGTGGAGTTCCTATTGTTCATATCAATAGCCTTTTTAAACTCAATCTCAGCCAGATCCAGATACTCTGTATTCTTTTTTTCCTCATCATAAGCATTCAGATAACCTGTAGCTAATGAGCTGTGTGCTCTGTCACTGGCAGGAGCCTTGCCGACAGTATCACCCCAAAGCCGGATGCCATCAGCATAAATATAATTTCGGTGAAGTGTAAGACCTGTATATAGCGGAATAAGAAGCACCGAGAGCAAGACAAAAACAATTACCGGGTATTTCAATGCATACCTTGGTTTTACAAGCTGATTGTTTTTCTTTTTTCGCTCATAGCTAACCATCCCAATCAGAAAAATGATAAAGCCTGCGCAAGGGAAGTAAAGCCTGTGCTCGAAATAAACATCCTTGATTGAAATAAAGCTGGATTCTACGGAGAGGCCGATAAAGAACCACAGTATACCAAGGGAAACAAGGCGGTTTCTCTTAATTGTATATAGGGAATACAATCCAATCAAAACAATAATGATAAAAGCTAAATAGGAGTTATTATCCCATATAGTAACCGATATTGGGAAGTCATTGCTGTAATCAAAATTTTGGCCAAGCGGTATAAAGCACATCCGTATATACAAAAGGATTACATTGAGCTGTGTATAAAAATAGCGAAACCTATCCATGGATGTGCTTGCCTTAAAGGTAACATCCGGATCGCTTTGACTATAGCCCTGCAAAATTAGATTTGTTCCAGGGATGATTGGAATGGTAGCAAATAAGAGCAAAAAGATAAGAACCCTTTTTATGACCGAGGTCTTTCCATCTTTCAGAAAGAACATGCACTCCAATAGCAGAAGCATAAAGGGAATAGTTATAGTGTTTTCCTTTGTAAACATAGCTATAACGGTAAATAAAAAGGTTAAAGCCAATTGGATTCCCTTGTTGCCTATCCTGTAATCCAGGAAACAAAGGATGGCCAGCAGATAAAAGGTTGCCGCAAGAGATGCGGTTCTTTGCACAATATATGTTACCGCGTTCACCTGAATAGGGTGGATAACAAACAATATGGCAGCGGACACCGCAATCAGGTTACGGTAGCGTGATATAATCTTACCTTTAAAATAGGGCAGAGTAAATATTTTCTTCAATATTGCATAAAACAAAATACCGTTTAGAATGTGAATAAGCAGATTTGTTATATGGTAGCCCTGAACGCCGTTGTCATGGATAAAGTAGTTTATGGAAAAAGAGAAATATAGAACGATTCTGTTGGCGTAAAACTTCCACAGGGCGGGAAAATCAAAAAGCTTCTGAATGGCATAGTTGTTTGAAATGGAACCGAAATCATCAAGCAAAAAAGGAACTGTAAAGCTGTTGCAGTAGGCAATAAGTGCAAAGACTGCTACTGCGCCATATGCATAATAGGTATTGTTTGATTTTCGATTTAACCACTTAACTGCTTTTATTATCATCGAGCTGGGTTTACTCCATTTCATTCAATAGGCTCTTCCATATATCCATATCGAAGCTTTTACCTGCTGCATCAGGTTCATTGGGTATCTGGCCAAGCCTCCACAGCGAAATACCTTCAATTCCAAAGAGCTTAGCCAGCTTAACCTTTTCCATCACGCTTTGAGAATTCTCATACCACACAATATTCTCAATCCCGGTCGACTCATCAATATAACTAATATATTGAAACAACTAATACAATTAGTAAAGAACAAGTTATTAAATTAATATTTCTCTTCAACAATTTAATTGACCCCAATACAATATAGTTTATCTGCTTTTTTCTTTCTTATCTTTTATTTTATTTCATTATTCAACATAAGCATACCATAAGTTTAGCATACTAAAATGGATGGCTGCAATATTTTAAGAATGATAAGAGTGTGTGGTATAATATAATACCTTATAGTTTTTAATTAATTGACAAAATGAGGTTTTACGAAAATGCAAAAAGAAATATATTTTGACAACAGTGCTACCACAAGACAGTATGATGAGGTTACGCAGCTGATGGCTGATGTGGCTAAAAACAAATACGGAAATCCTTCTTCGCTTCATTTAAAGGGAATAGAGGCAGAAAGGTTAATCATCTCTGCCAGAGAAACAATTGCGGATTTATTAGAAGCCCAGCCCCAGGAGATTTATTTTACTTCTGGTGGGACCGAATCAAATAATCTTGCCATAAGAGGATTTCTTGATGCTAATCCCAGAAGGGGAAAGCATATTATTACCAGTCAAATCGAGCATCCCTCGGTTCTGGAAATCTACCGTCAGCTTGAAAAACAAGGCTATGATGTGGACTATATTAGTGTGGATGCAGATGGGATGCTGGATATTAGTCAATTACGTGAAAAGCTTACCCGAAACACTGCGCTTATCAGTATAATTATTGTGAATAATGAAACAGGTGTCATTCAGCAGATAGATAAAATATCAGCTGCCCGTGATGAGGTGAACCCACAGACGGTTATTCATGCTGATGCGGTTCAGGCTTACGGCAAAATAAGAATCATACCTGAAAAGGCAGGAATCGCACTCCTGTCTGCCAGCTCCCATAAGATACACGGACCTAAGGGGGTTGGAGCCTTATATGTTTCAAAGGGGACTAAAATAAACCCCTTATTTTACGGTGGAGGACAGGAAGCCTTGCTGCGTTCAGGCACGGAAAATGTACCAGGAATTGTCGGCTACGGTCTTGCATCCAGACTTGCCGTTGAAAAGCTTGAGGATAATTATACCAGGGTAAGTATGTTGAAAGGACTCTTCATTGATCAGCTTAAGTCAACAGACCTGAATTATCATGTGCTTTCCCCAGATAACTCATCGCCTTATATTTTGGGTATTGCTTTTGAGGATACCAAGGCAGAGGTACTGCTACATCACCTGGAGCAAAGGGGAATATATGTTTCGACCGGCTCAGCCTGTTCATCACACAGGAACAGCAGAAGCCATGTTCTGACGGCTTTGAACCTTCCTACAAGCATTATCGACGGTGCGATACGTTTTAGCTTTTCCGCTTTTAATACAGAAGAGGAAATCAAACTAACAATCGAAGCTTTGAAGGAAATAGTTCCCGCTATTGATATTAACAGAAGATATAAATTAAGGAGGAACACATGAAAAAGGTCATTCTTGTACGATACGGCGAGATTATTTTAAAGGGTCTTAACAGGCCGTTTTTTGAAGATAGGCTTATGGCAAACATTAAGAAATCCTTGAATGGCTTGGGTGAAGTCGATGTTATACGTTCCCAGGCCAGGATTTATATAGAACCGAGGGATGAGAGCTTTGATTTCGACAAGGCAGTTAATAAACTCATAAAGGTTTTTGGGATTGTTTCTGTCAGTATTGTTCTAAAGATCGACTCCGATTTTGAAGAAATAAAGAAGCATTCTCTCATAATGGCCCAAAACCATGTAGAAGATTTAATAAAAAAAACCGTCAATTTTAAGCAAAGGAAAAAATGTGAGGAGCATACCGGTACAATAAGCTTTAAGGTCGAAGCAAAGAGAGGAAACAAGGGCTTTCCGATGAAATCCCCGCAGATTTGTGCGGAATTGGGTGGATATTTGTTGGAAAAAATAGCCGCCTTAAGGGTTGACGTGCATGAGCCGGATTTCATATTTTATGTGGAGGTACGAGAGAATACATATATTTACTGCGATATTATCCCATCCAACGGCGGACTTCCGATTGGAACAAACGGGAAGGCCGTGTTGCTGCTGTCAGGAGGCATAGACAGCCCTGTGGCAGGCTGGATGATGGCAAAAAGAGGCATGGAGATTGAAGCAGTACATTTCTATAGTTATCCATATACCAGTGAAAGAGCAAAGGATAAAGTAATATCCCTTGCCAGAATCCTGGCACAATACTTTTATCGCATAAAGCTTCACATTGTTCCCTTTACGCAAATACAGCTGGAAATCAACGACAAGTGTCCTGAAGAGCTACTGACGATAATTATGCGAAGAGCTATGATGACAATAGCTGAAGAAATTGCCTTAAGAAATGGAGCTCAGGCACTGATAACGGGAGAGAGCCTCGGTCAGGTAGCCAGCCAGACCCCTCATGCACTTGCTGTGACAAATGCAGTGGTTTCATTGCCTGTATTCAGGCCGCTAATTGGTATGGATAAAAATGAGGTCATTAACATAGCCAGAAAAATAGATACATATGAGACTTCCATTTTACCCTATGAAGATTGTTGTACGGTTTTTGTCGCCAAGCATCCAAAAACCAGGCCTACATTGATTGAAACGGAGAAAAGCGAAGAGAAGCTCCAAATAGAGGCAATGATAGAAAAAGCTATAAATGATACCGAGATTATCATTGTAACCGAGTAATTACCACGCATGTAATAGAAGCATTTCCGACAACATAATATGTAGAGGGAAGATAACACGAACCACTCAATATATTGAAAGGTTTTTCATCAATGTCGGAGGCTTTTAGGAAGGCAGCTGGAAGATTATTATTGGTAGTGCTTGTTATTGGGATTATTGCTGCAGTAGCGTTGATGATTCTAGCACGCATATATACAGGCGATACGATTAGAAAAGGAATCATGATCGAAGGGGTAGATGTGTCATGGCTGTCATCACAGGATGCTGAACAAATCGTTGCAGAATCAATTAAGCAAAACCACAATGCAGAAAAGATAACACTTACTTACGAGAAAGATAAGTGGGATGTCGGCCTTAAGGATATCGGCTACAGATATCTTGTTGAAAATGCGGTGAAACAAGCCTATTATATCGGCCGGTCGGGTAACGTATTCCAGAAGATCTATAACGCTCTGCTGCTTTCCGGAAATGGCCAGTATCTGGATATAGAGGTAAGCTATGACAGGGATAAAACAAGAGAGATTCTTAAAAAAATAAAAAAGGAATGTGATTCTGTAGGGAAAAATGCCGAAATCTCCTATGTTAACGGGAAAATATCTTTTAAAAAAGAAAGCCTGCATCGAGATCTGGATGTTGACAGAAATCTCAAATTAGTAGAGAATCAATTAGTAAAGAGAGATTTTACCGATATAGAATTGGTAGTAGATGAACAAAAACCCAAAATAGTATACGATGAAATAAAGGTTATTGACCGAATTATTTCACACTACAGTACTAGGTTCAACAAAAGCGATACTGATCGTACCGACAATATTAAGCTAGCTTGCAGCAGGATTGATAATGTGATTCTGTTGCCGGGAGAAGCTTTTTCTATGAATAAAGCTTTGGGACCGAGAACTCTTGAAAACGGATATAAAGAGGCTCCGATTATTTTTAAGAACGAGCTGGTTCAGGGCACCGGTGGAGGAGTCTGCCAGGTATCCTCCACATTATACAATACTGTACTATTGGCAGGGCTGGATGTAATTGAACGGGAGCACCATTCCATGACTCTTTCCTATATCAGCCCGGGAAGAGATGCCACTATTACCGAAGACTCTATTGATTTCAGGTTTGTAAACAATCTGGATTCTCCCATATGTCTTCAGGCATCTGTGAATGGCAATACATTGAATATAAGCATGCTTGGTAAAGAAAGAAGCGACGGACTAACAATAAAGCTTAAGACAGAAGTGAAAGCAATAAACAAACCGAAGCCCGATATTATAGTTTTAGACAATAGGTTGCCATATGGCGAAAAAATTGTAGAGCGCAAGGCTAAAAATGGAATACGTGTTGTTTTATATAAAGAAGCATATAAAGATAATAAGCTCCAATGGAGACAGAAGCTAACAGAAGACTATTACAAACCGATTCAAGGGAAGATAAGGCTTAGCAGTGATTTATACCAGAGCTACAATGCAGCTACAGATATACTGCAAGAAAATGAATAGAACATAAATAATACAGCTTACCGGAGGGGTCGTAATGAATGAGTTCTTGTATTCAAAAGAAATTGAATGTCCTGTTTGTTCGCATAAATTTAAGGTTACAAAGGTAAAGGCGCGAGGCTGCAAGGTAGAAAAGAGAGATTCTGATTTCTGTGTTCATTATAGAACCATCAACCCTCTTTTTTATGATGCCTGGATTTGTGAGCATTGCGGTTATGCGGCACAAGCGGACAAGTTTTTTGATATTACATATAATGAATGTAATACTTTAAGGAAAAAGCTAATGCCAAAATGGACAAGAAGAAGCTTTGAAGATGAACGATCCGTGGATGATGCCTTGGAAGCCTTTAAGCTTATTCTTATCAGTCATCAGATTCGTGAGATAAAGGCCAGCGAGCTTGCAAAGGTTTGTATGCGAATTGCCTGGCTTTACAGATATAGAGGTGATGATGAAAAGGAGCTTGAGTTTGTAAAGCATGCCCTAAAGTATTACATTGAAACATACGAAAATGAATCCTTCCCGGCGGACAAGCTGGATGGAGATACTTGTATATATATGATTGGGGAATTAAATTTCAGAGCTGGCAATTACGAGGATGCGGTAAAGTGGTTCAGTCGTCTTATAGGTTCTCAGGAAGCCAGAAAGAATAATGCTCTTATGGAAGCTACAAGAGTCCAGTTCCAGCTGGTGAAGGAAAAACTTAAGAAATAAGACGGTTTGGGGGAACATATATGGAAATAGGGAAGCTACCAAATGATATATTAAAGAAACTGGTTTTTAGCAAAATACATGAGAATCGCAAAGAAGTGATTATACGACCAAACATTGGCATGGACTGTGCCGCCGTTGATTTTGGCAATTATACCTGTGTTCTTTCCAGCGACCCTATTACAGGTACAGCAAAGGAAATCGGCCGTCTGGCTGTACACATCTGCTGTAACGATATAGCATCCTGCGGCGTTGAACCTCTGGGCATAATGTCTACCATATTATGTCCAACCGGTGCTACAGAACAGGAACTTGAACTGATTATGGATCAGTTGACAGATGCAGCTGCGTCTATAAATGTAGATTTATTAGGAGGGCATACGGAGGTTACGACAGCAGTGTCGCGTTTTGTCATTTCCTGCACTGCCGTTGGCCGCTGCCTTAAGGACAAGCTAGTAGTCACATCCGGAGCGAAAGCCGGGGACGATCTGGTAATTACTAAGCATGCCGGATTGGAAGGGGCATCTATCATTGCACACGAAAAAGAACTTGAGCTGGCTGAAATCATAGGTAGGCAGGCAGTAGATGAGGCAAAAAGCTATATGGGCAGCATCAGCGTTGTTAAGGATGGACTTGAAGCTGCAAAGTTCGGTGTGAATGCCATGCATGATATTACAGAAGGAGGAATACTGGGCGCGGTGTGGGAGATTTGCGAAGCTTCAGGAACCGGGGCAGAGGTTTATATCGAAAATATACCAGTACGGAATGTCACCGAAAAAATTTGCCGCCATTATAGTATTAATCCTTACAAGCTGATTTCCAGCGGATGCATGTTGGTTTCTACCTCCGATGGAAAGGGTCTTGTATGTCACCTGAAAAAAGCAGGGATTGAAGCTTCGATTGTCGGAAAGCTTAATCAATCCGGGGAAAAGATGGCAATATCAGCAAAAGGCAAAGAAATGATTTCGCCGCCCGAAGCCGATGAATTATATCGCGTTCTTTAGCTTTTTTCTATAACTTGACAGACTTTTTTCGAATGTTTATAATCAGTTTAGCGCTGTTCGTCAAAGACTGACAATAAGGTCAAATCGATTGGTTTGGCCTCTTTATTTTAATAAATCTAACTAGAAAAGTATAAGTGGAGGGTTTAGATAATGTATCAACTTGACCAGATAAAAAAGGTAGACCCCGAAGTAGCAGAGTGTATAGAAAATGAAGTCAACAGACAAAGAAACAAAATTGAACTGATCGCATCCGAGAATTTCGTGGACGAAGCAGTATTGCAAGCTCTAGGAACACCCCTAACAAACAAATATGCCGAAGGTTATCCGGGAAAACGCTACTATGGCGGTTGTGAGCATGTGGATGTTATAGAGCAGCTGGCAATAGATAGGGCTAAGGAAATTTTTGACGCCGATCATGCTAATGTTCAGCCCCATTCCGGCGCTCAGGCTAATACTGCCGTCTATTTTGCAGTACTGAAGCCCGGAGATACCATACTGGGCATGGACTTGTCCCACGGTGGGCATTTGAGTCACGGAATGAAAAAAAATATATCAGGGAAGTATTACAGGTCTGAGTTTTACGGAGTCAGCGAAGATACCGGCTACATTGATTATGACGCGCTGCATCGCAAAGCAAGGGAGGTAAAGCCCAAATTAATTCTTGCAGGTGCTAGCGCATATCCGAGAATTATAGATTTCAAAGCATTCAACGAAATTGCTAAGGATACCGGTGCTTATCTTATGGTCGACATGGCTCATATAGCGGGTCTTGTTGCCGCCGGCCTTCATCCTAATCCTGTTCCCTACGCCGATTTCGTAACCACCACTACCCACAAGACATTAAGAGGACCAAGGGGAGGGATGATTCTTTGCAAGGCTGAGCACAAAAAAGCTGTCGACTCTGCAGTATTCCCGGGCACGCAAGGCGGACCTCTGATGCATGTAATCGCAGCTAAGGCAGTGATTTTCAAAGAGGTGCTCAATGGCGATTTTAAGCTGTATCAAAAGCAGATATTAAAGAATGCAAAGGCACTGTCTGACTCTCTTATAAGTGAAGGGTTCAATCTTGTATCAGGCGGTACCGACAATCACCTGATTCTTGTTGATCTGACTAATTTCGGTATAACAGGCAAGAGTGCGCAATCAATGCTGGACGAGGTAGGGATTACCGTAAATAAGAATACGATACCCTTTGATAAATTAAGCTCCTTTGTTACAAGCGGAATAAGGCTTGGTACTCCCGCCGTTACTACGAGAGGCATGCTTGAGGAGGATATGAAGGAAATCGCAGGATTAATGAAGTTAACACTCACTGATTTTGATAATTGCGCAGATGATGTAAGAAAAGGTGTAGCAAAGCTTTGTGAGAAACACCCGCTGTATTAGGATGCGGAGGAGGAATTATGCCTGACAGAAAGGAACCACTGGCTTATAGAATGTGCCCCAGAACTATTGAAGAATTCGTGGGGCAGGAACATATAATCGGTAAGGGAAAAATGCTCTACAGAATGATTAAGGCGGATAGGATATCCTCCATAATACTCTATGGGCCTCCGGGTACCGGAAAGACTTCACTTGCGCGAATTATAGCCGCTACGACAAAATCCAATTTTGAGAAGCTGAATGCTGTCACAGCCGGAGTTGCTGATATAAAGAGAATTGTAGCTGATACGCAGAATATTATGTTAAATCCCAGCGGTAGGACAGTTCTTTTTATTGATGAGATACATCGCTTTAACAAGGCACAGCAGGATGCACTATTGCCTTTTGTGGAAAACGGGACAATCGTGCTGATTGGCGCAACTACTGAAAATCCTTATTTTGAGGTGAATAAGGCACTAATTTCCCGTTCCTCGGTATTTATGCTGAAGCCCCTAAACCCATCGGATATCGAAACTATTATCCGAGATGCCTTAAACGATAAGGAATGTGGGTTAGGTGAATATATGCAGGTAACTGATGAAGATGCTATAAAATACCTGGCTGAGATTTCTAATGGGGATGCGCGTATCGCTTTGAATGCAATTGAGCTGGCTGTCGAAACCTCGGAGCTCGAGAGCGATGGCAGCATCCATATTACTATAAAAACGATTGAGGATTGTGTGCAAAGGAAAGCCATTACCTTTGACAAGTCAGGAGAAGCTCATTACGATAATATAAGTGCATTCATCAAATCCATGAGAGGAAGCAATCCTGATGCTGCATTATTTTATTTGGCAAGGGCGCTTTATGCAGGAGAAACTGCTGAGTTCCTTATAAGGCGTATTATCATCTGTGCATCAGAGGATGTCGGCATGGCAAACCCGTCAGCCCTTCAGTTTGCTGTTGCGGCGGCGCAGGGTATCCATATGATTGGAATGCCCGAGGCCAGGTTGTTATTGGCTCATGCAGCTGTCATGGTCGCAACCAGCCCCAAGTCTAATTCATGCTACAGTGCCTTAAATAAGGCTATGAAAGACGTAGAAACCAAACGTACAGGCGAAGTGCCTATGCATTTGCGAAATGCTCCTATAAAGGGAATGGCGGATCAAGGGTACGGTGTCGGCTATAAATATGCTCATGATTACCCGGGGAATATAGTGAAGCAGGAGTTCTTCCCTGATGAAATGTCAGGTACAATATACTATGAGCCCACTTCAAATGGGTATGAATCAAGAATCAAGGAATGGCTGGAGAGGTTCAGAAAGAGCTGATAGAGGTAATTATGAAAAAGAGGGTTATTGCTTGGATACTTTTAATAGGTTTTGTACTTCTGCTACTGAATTTACTAGTTTTTAAGGTTTATTTGGATTTCTTTTCGATTGTTTATATTATTATTTTTGTTGCGTATATTTTCCTGCAGGGCAGGCTGTTTGACTATGACGGCTCCGGTCATGAGCCCGATAAAAGCATTGACACTGACGCTGATACTGACTCTAGTGCTAGTGCTAGTACTAACACTAACACTAACACTGAGATTGACACCGATACGGGCACTGATAGTGATAATTAAGAGGGGGATAGGTTCTAATGCGTTTCCGCTACGGTTTTGGAAGAACTTTTAAGGAATTTGAAATAGATGACAAGAATATTATGGCGCAGCTAAAGCATAATAGCATAGACACACAGCTGACAGGCCTTGATGAAGTTAAGCGGGCACTTGAGAAACCTATTGGAACAGAAAGGCTTTCTGCTATAGTGAAGCCTGGTGAGAGTATTGTAATTATCACCAGTGATATAACCCGCCCTATGCCATCGAAAATCGTATTGCCGCCCTTGCTTGACGAATTATCCGAAGCAGGTGTGAGCTGTGAAGATATAACCATAGTTTTTGCGCTGGGAAGCCATAGGAAGCACACTGAAGACGAAAAAAAGTATCTTGTGGGTGAAGCAGTATACAGCAAAGTCAAATGTGTTGACAGCGATATAACACGGTGTAGAATGCTTGGAACAACTTCTCGCGGTACACCTGTTGAAATATTTGATCAGGTCGCCGATGCAGACAGAATCATATGCCTCGGGAATATAGAGTTTCACTACTTTGCCGGTTACAGCGGAGGCGCAAAGGCCGTAATGCCGGGTGTATCCACCAGAGCCGCCATTCAGGCAAACCACAGCGAAATGGTGAAGGATTCTGCCAGAGCCGGTGCGATAGAAGACAACCCCGTCAGGCAGGACATTGAAGAGGTAGTTAATTTTATTTCCATTGATTTTATTTTAAACGTGGTGCTTGATGGGAACAAGTCAATTGTAAAAGCGGTGGCAGGGCATCATGTTCTGGCTCACAGAGAAGGCTGCCGTTTCCTTGACAATTTATATAAGATAAAAATACCCGAGAGGGCTGACATCGTCATAACTACACCCGGCGGATTTCCTAAGGATATCAACCTGTATCAGGCGCAAAAGGCTCTTGACAATGCCAAGCACGCGGTCCGCGAAGGTGGCATTATAATCCTGCTGGCCTCATGCACTGAGGGATATGGTGAGGCTGTCTTTGAAAGATGGATTAATGAGTCAACTTCTCCCGATGACCTTGTTATGAAAATCAAAGAAAACTTCGAATTGGGAGGCCACAAGGCAGCGGCAATCGCTTTAGTGGAGAAGAAGGCAAGAGTATTTATAGTATCCGATATGCCAGCGGAGATGTCGAAAAAGCTCTATATGGAGCCTTTCGACAGTATGGAAGAGGCTTTGTCAAGTGCCTTTTCACAGCTTGGCCAGGACGCTCGTGTGCTGCTCATGCCCCATGGAGGGTCTACACTTCCTGTAATATAACCTGTAATAAAGTCAAAGATATCAAATATTTTTGTTGACAACTGCAAATCATAGTGCTAATCTATAAAACAATACCGACTAATTTACTGGGGATTGTTTTAGAGTAAAAATTATTGGTAAGAATATTAGTAGGTAATTAATGTGGAGGCGATGACATGAGGCTTTCTACCAAAGGAAGATATGGCTTGAAAGCAATGCTGGATTTGGCTATTCACAACAGTGATGGGCAGGTCGTTTTAAAAAGCATTGCAGAAAGGCAGGGGCTGTCGGAGAGTTATTTAGAGCAGCTTTTTGCAGCATTGAAAAAGTCAAAGCTGGTCAAAAGCCTACGCGGTTCTCAAGGCGGATACTTGCTTGGAGATAAAGCGGAGAACATAACAGTCGGTGATATATTGAGAGCTCTTGAGGGTTCAATGGCTCCCGCAGATTGTGTTTCAGAGAATGGGGAAGGGCATCTGTGTGAGAATTCAGATTATTGTGTAACAAGAAGCGTATGGGAAAAAATACGCGATGGCATTAACAATGTCATAGACAACATTACCTTACAAGAGCTTGTGGATGATTACAGGGCAAACAGGAGCAGGAAAGAAGATTTGATTGCTATTCGATAAGCACATGAAAAGATTTTATATATTAAAAGGAGTTGCGTACTATGAGTGACACAAATATTTATCTTGACCATTCGGCTACCACGCCGGTAAAGACGGAAGTTATAGAAGCAATGATGCCATATTTCAACCCAAAGTACGGTAATCCTTCTTCCATATACTCTATTGGCAGAGATAGCAAAAAAGCCATCGAAGAGGCCAGAGAGACTGTCGCAAAGGCAATCGGTGCAAAGCCAAGGGAAATCTTCTTTACAGGGTCGGGGACAGAGGCTGACAACTGGGCGATCAAAGGTGTTGCCTATGCAAACCGACAAAAGGGTAAGCATATTATAACCACAGCCATTGAACACCATGCTGTGCTGCATACCTGCCAGTACCTTGAAAGGGAGGGCTTCGAAGTAACCTACCTGCCGGTTGATATAGATGGATTGGTTAGTCCTGAACAGGTAAAAGCAGCAATCAGGCCTGATACGATTTTGATATCTATCATGTTTGCCAATAACGAAATCGGTACAATTCAACCTATAGCTGAAATAGGGAAGATAACAAAGGAGAAAGACATAATATTCCACACCGATGCTGTGCAAGCCTTGGGTAACGTTAATATTAGTGTTAAGGATATGAATATAGATATGCTATCCATGTCTGCTCATAAGTTTTACGGTCCCAAGGGCGTCGGCGCCCTTTATGTTAATAAGGGTGTCAAGCTATCATATTTCATCCACGGAGGCGCACAGGAGAGAGGCAGGAGGGCAGGCACGGAGAATGTACCGGCAATTGTAGGAATGGCCAGGGCACTGGAAATTGCGGTCGCCAATACGGAGCGCTACAATAAAAAGCTTACTGCACTGAGGGACAGAACTATTAGAGAAATCGAGGAAACAATTCCCTTCGTCAAATTGAATGGCCATAAAACAAAAAGGCTTCCCGGGAATGTGAACTTCTCATTTGATTTCATTGAAGGGGAATCTCTCTTACTTTTGCTTGATATGAAAGGAATTGCCGCATCCAGTGGTTCAGCATGTACATCAGGCTCCCTAGACCCGTCGCATGTGCTTCTGGCTCTAGGCCTTCCTCACGAAACCGCTCATGGCTCTCTGAGGATAACATTTGGAGAAGATAATACAGACGCAGATGTAGATTACTTAATGAAAGTGCTACCGGGAATCGTACAAAGATTGAGAGAAATGTCCCCCCTTTATGAGGCCCATTATAAACAGCACAAACAGCAGGTAACAGTTTGATTTGTCGGCTAAACGACACTATAGAAAGAAGGAATGGATATGTACAGTGAAAAAGTAATGGACCATTTTTCAAATCCAAGAAACGTAGGGGAAATAGCTGACGCTGACGGTGTAGGTC